>NZ_JAPWAR010000019.1:0-51726 GCF_041433025.1 Prevotella sp. 20925_1_30
TAAAAAATAATTTATTAGGGAGAAACAGAGCATAAAGGAAAATCTTTCTATATGTTTTATACAATATTGAGAATCATTGTTTGAAACTGATTTATTCCCTAGCTCATTTTAAATTTGATTTGCTGTCATATTTAGCATTTGAGATAAACGACTGGTTATAAGTCTATTCTGAATGAGAAAGTTATGACAACAATGACTGGGAAAACAAAAAGATAGACTGTAGCAAAAGTTCTTTTCCACATTTCTTCATCGTTGAATATAGCAATACAAGTAAGCTATGATAGAGATAGTGGATGGGGTCTTAGTATCATTGACCCACTTTTAATACAGTCTATCAACTAATATTCAATATCCGTAGGAAATCCCTAGATATTACTTCTTCAAGTCTTTAACAAGTTCTTGAGTATCACGTGCAATGACAATCTCTTCATCAGTTGGCACAAGAACAACCTTTACCTTTGAATCGTCAGTAGAGAGAATCTGCTCTACTCCACGTACTTCATTGCGCTTCTTGTCCAACTTGATACCAAGATACTCCATGTCTTGACAAGCATCCCAACGCAATCCAGTCTGATTCTCCCCAACGCCTGCTGTCCACACAATGATGTCTACACCATTCATAGCAGCAGCATAAGCACCGATGTACTTCTTAATACGATAAGTGTACATCTGCAGTGCTAAATGAGCAAGTTGATTACCTTCGTTATCAGCATTCTCTATGTCACGCATATCAGAGCTGATACCCGTAATACCCAACACACCACTCTCCTTATTCAAGAAGTCTGCCATTTCCTGTGGTTTCTTACCGAGCTTCTCCATCAAGTAAGTTACTGCAGAAGGATCGATATCACCAGAACGAGATCCCATCATCAAGCCTGCCAATGGCGTTAAACCCATTGAGGTATCGATGACCTTACCATTCTTGATAGCTGCAATAGACGCACCATTACCAATGTGACAAGTGATAATCTTCTGTGTCTTGATGTCTACACCTAACATTTCACATACACGTTGTGACACATAACGATGACTAGTTCCGTGGAAACCATAGCGACGAACATGATACTTCTTATAGAGATCATAAGGAACAGCATATAGGTAAGCATAATCTGGCATAGTGCTATGGAAAGCATTATCAAACACTGTTACCTGTGGTGTGTGAGGCATCAAAGCATCCACAGCACGCAATCCGCGCAAGTGTCCAGCATTATGAACTGGCGCTAAGTCTATAAGACTTTCAATACCTTCTTCTACTTCTTTTGTAACGATACAACTCTTCTCAAAGAGGTCACCTCCTTGCACTACTCGGTGTCCAACAGCGTCTATCTCATCAAGACTCTTTAATGCACCAATCTCTGGATCTAGTAACACTTTGAACACAAGAGCCACACCTTCTTTATGTGTAGGAAGGTCTGCCATGATTTGTTTCTTCTCACCATTAGGGAGCTTAACCTTTATGAAAGCCTCATCAAGTCCAATGCGTTCTACACCGCCCTGAGCCAACACTGACTCGTCTTTCATATCGTACAACTTGTACTTAATAGAACTACTTCCGCAGTTCAAGACTAATATCTTCATATTTTGATTATAGGAGTTAAAGGAGTAAAGGGAGTGAAATGGAGTTAAGGTAAATGTTCTTATTAGGGTAAAGCAATACCAATAAACGATTCACACGCAGATAAATATAACCCCAGAACTTACGCTCTTCCCTTCCTCTTTATTGATTACTTAATTACTTAGGAGTGTTCCCCTCTATACGGACGACTCCTCTCTCCATAGGGAGAGGAGCTGAGGAGAGGCTTCTTTATAGCTTTTTTGCATCTTGAGCTTGGCATGCTGTGATAGCTACCATATAATAGATATCATCTACACAACAGCCACGAGACAGGTCGTTAACAGGGCGGGCAATACCTTGGAGGATAGGTCCTATTGCCTTAGCACCACCAAGACGTTCGATTAACTTGTAGCCAATGTTACCTACTTCCAGGTTTGGAACAACAAGCACATTAGCCTTACCTGCTATCTCCGAACCTGGTGCCTTCTTAGCAGCAACAGCAGGGACTAGAGCAGCATCAGCCTGTAATTCACCATCAACCTTCAGTGTTGGGAACTTCTCCTTGGCTATCTTTGTTGCCTCAACAACCTTATCTATAATGTAAACACTCTTACCCGTCTCACGGTCGATAGCATCTTTTGCTGATCCCTTAGTAGAGAAACTCAACATAGCAACATGTGGGTCTTGGAAGCCAGCAACGCTCTTTGCGGTCTCGGCAGTAGTGTAAGCGATTTGAGCCAACTGATCGGCTGTTGGGTTAGGAGTAACAGCTACATCACCCATAACGACAATACCATTCTCACCATACTGCTGTTCGTGAGTGAGGATGAGCATAGCTCCACTCACACAAGTGATACCTGGCGCACATTTAATAATCTGTAAAGCAGGGCGAAGGGTGTCACCTGTTGTAGAGAGAGCACCTGATATCTGCCCGTCAGCGCCCTCTGTCTTAATAATCATACAACCCAGATAGAGATTATTCTTCGTCACCAACTCACGTGCCTGTTCGATAGTCATACCCTTTTTCTGGCGTAGTTCAGCTAGCTTAGCAGCATATTCTTCGCACTTAGGGTTATTCTCTGGGTCAACAATGGTCGCCTTGTCAATGTTCTTAAGCCCCCACTCTGTGGCGAGCTTATGTATGTTGGCGGGGTTACCAATGAGGATTAGATTGGCAATGTCATCGGCTAATACCCTGTCAGCCGCTCTAAGGGTTCGCTCCTCTTCTGCCTCGGGGAGCACGATACGTTGCTTATCGGCTTTAGCGCGTGCAACGATTTGCTCTAATAAATCCATAGTTCTTATTCTATTGTAATAATTGTACTTCGGTCTTTAAATTGTTTACCTGCAAAGATAGCTAAATTAACTCATAATCCCAAACAAGAGTCTTGTTTTATATCAGAAAAGAGCTATCCTCTTGGCTATCCCAGCTTTTCTACATATCTTTGTAGCCTAACCAGATTATAGACAACATGATTAAATTCCACGATGTAAAGACGTCTGATCGCGAACTAATACAAGGTTATACACTTTGTGGAGACCGTCAGAACTGTGATTTAAGCTTTGCAAATATCATCTCATGGAGGTTTCTTTATAACACACAAATCGCTGAAGTCGATGGCTTCTTAGTGTTCCGCTTTTATACAGGGCACCATCTCGCATACATGGCACCAGTATGGAAATGTGCATGGGATGAGGCTATGCGCGACCGATTCGCTGCCGTTGTCCGACAGATGAGGGACGATTCTATCACCTTAGGGCATCCTTTCTTAATGCTAGGTGTATGCAGTTATATGGCGGAGATACTAGAGACTACTTTCCCCAACACCTTTGACATCAAACCAGACCGTGACCACTTCGATTATATCTACTCACATGAAAAGCTCGCAACACTATCCGGTAAGAAGTTACAAGGTAAGCGAAACCACTGCAATAAGTTCCGTAAAACATTCCCAAACTACGTATATAAGGACTTAACAAAGGACATGATTCCAGAGTGCATAGCTGTGGAAGAGAACTGGCGAGAGGTTACAAAGGAGGATACTGAGGGCGATGAAGAATTATCGGAAGAGCTTCGTTCGATGACACGTGTATTCGATTTATGGGATGAAATCGGTGCTATCGGTGGCACAATATGGGTAGATGATAAGTTGATTGCCTTCACCTTTGGCGCACCTATCACCAACAAAGTATTCGATGTATGCGTTGAAAAGGCTGACACAACCTATGAAGGGGCGTTTTCTATCATCAATCAGGAGTTCGCCAGACACCTCCCTGAGCAATACGAATACATGAATCGTGAGGAAGACCTTGGTATTGAGGGCTTGAGATACGCCAAACTTTCATACAAGCCAGACATTCTTTTAGAGAAGAATGTGGTCATGGAGAAATATCCCTTGGCGCAAGAAGAGGATCAGCAACGCATTAAGGAGGAGACGATCAGCCTATGGCGAGATACTTTCCACGACGTGGAACCATTCATACAACTCTATTTCTCACGTGTATTCAAGCCCGAATTTAACATCACTTGCCAGGCTGATAAGCATACTGTTGCAGCCCTTCAAGCCTTGCCCTATACAATGAAATACTACGATGAGGAGGTGCGCACGGCTTATATCTCTGGTGTTAGTGTGCGTGAGGAGTACCGAAAGAAGAACATGGGAGGCAACTTGATGTCGCAAGCTCACTTCCAACTCTATCACAAGGGGGCTGTCTTTGCAACATTGATACCTGCCGAAGAGTGGTTATACGACTGGTATGAACGATGCGGATATGCACGACATATCATGGTAACGGCACCGCCTACTGATGTTGACAACATGGACTTTGATTCGTTCGACAAGTGGCAACGTTCCAAAGATTGCGTTCTATTGCATGATGCGGAGGGTTTCGATATTATCAAGGAGGACCATCGCATTGCGCTTTCTATCGACCCGAATGCTAAAAGACAAACGGAGAATATACAAGGAATGATACGTGTTATCAATGCAGAAAAGGCGTTGCAGCTTTATGCTCAACGGCATCCTAATCGCATAGAGAACCTCCGTATATACAATGACTCGGATATTCCAAAGAATAACATGTACTTCCAAATAAAGGAAGGGCACGTTTGTCATACGAATCAACCACTGCCGAACACACGTTCATTGACAATCAATGAGCTGGTAGACTATATCTTCAAGGATGACAAACTAGAGATGAATCTAATGTTGAATTAGGTTAGTTCGAATAGAAGAAGGCGTTTCCTCATTACAAGGAGACGCCTTCTTCAAAACAAAGAAACGCCCTTCTCGCATTGAGAAGGGCGTTTCCTTATTTTCGTTCCGATGGTTCAATCTAACGAATCAATACCTCGTTGCACACCGACCCATCCTCTACTTTCATACAGACGTCTGTCTCGCAAGTTACTCCTCCCTATTCGGAGAGGTTGGGTGGGGCTTACTCTGAATTTAAGACAGCACCATCTCCTTTGTCAAGATACTCTCCAGTTGTTCGGCAGAAAGGCGCAGTTGGAACTCACCATGCATGGCAACACTAATGCGACCAGTCTCTTCTGAAACGATGATAGCCAATGCGTCCGAATCTTGTGAGATTCCCATGGCTGCACGGTGACGCAGACCTAACTCCTTAGGAATATCTTGCTTGTGGCTTACTGGCAATATACATCCTGCCGCCTTAATGCGTTGTTTGGAGATAACCATCGCTCCGTCATGCAGAGGCGAGTTCTTGAAGAAGATGTTTTCAATCAGTCGTTGATTAATGCGAGCGTCTATCAAGTCGCCAGTCTCAACTATGTCTTCCAACATCACACCCCGTTCTATAACAATCAAAGCACCCACCTTGCCACGACTCATACTCATGCAAGCCATGACGATAGGCATAATTGTTTCCTTATCAACCTCCTCCTTGTTTGCTCTCGTAAATAGTTTGATAATGTTTTTTACCTTCCGATGTGCGCCAAGACTATACAGGAAGTGGCGTATGTCTTCTTGGAACAGAACGATAAGACCAATGACTCCCACCGAAACCAGCTTATCAAGGATACCACCTAAAAGTCGCATCTCTAGCACCTGACTGACAATGAGCCATAGGATAACAAACAACATAATTCCGATGAAGATGTTCAGTGAGCGTGACTCCTTCATCACACGATAAATATAATAGAGCATCAATGCCACAAGCACGATGTCGATTACATCCTTTATACCAAATGGGAAAAACATAAAAGAAAAGCTTTATTATTTCACTTTACAGTATTTTGTCGCATTGCACCAACTATTTTAACAGCTTCAACCGCCTCACGAACATCGTGCACTCGCAGTATGTTTGCACCTTTCAGTAGGGCGATTGTGTTCAAAATGGTTGTTCCGTTCAGACTTTCAGCCGCCGTAATCCCCAAAAGTTGATGAATCATTCGCTTCCTACTAATGCCTACAAGGATGGGAAGTTCCATTACTTGCAACCGTTCCATGACGCTCAATAGCTCGTAATTGCCCGCTACAGGATCCTTACCAAAGCCGAAACCAGGGTCGAGAATAATGTCTTTTTGCCCCAAAGTGCGCAATTCTTGCACCTCACGAGAGAAGTCGATAAGCATGTCATGAAGGTTAGCTGCGGTAGACATAAGGATATAAGGTGCCCCAAGTTCGGCTACTGTACGGAACATTTCAGGGTCTTTACCTTCCTCAACATCGTTGATTATATCTGCACCGAACTCCTCAATCGTCCTTCGGGCAATATCAGCATGGAAAGTATCAATGGACAGTATGGCATCAGGCTCGGCTTCTTTGACAATCGGGAGAGCAAAGGCTAATCGCTGCATCTCCTCTTCTGCACTGACAACAACGCCTCCTGGACGTGTTGAACAGGCTCCGATATCAATAATCTTAGCCCCTTCAGCAACTATCTGATGGGCTCGCTGGCGGATAGCCTCAGCCGTTTGCACTCGACTATTAGCATAGAATGAGTCGGGCGTAACGTTCATAATTCCCATCACCAGCGGTTCGCCCAAGTCGATGAGTTGCCCACGAACGTTGATAGTATAGCTTATGGGCGTTCCATCACCCAATGTTTTCATCTTCTCCATAGGCACAAAGGTAATGTAATTATTGCACATTTATATCAGAAAAGGGCAACCTTTTTAACGAAAAGCATAAGTTTCAGTAGGCAAACAGACGATAGTTCCAATGCTTTTCACCAACGATTCAACTTCAATCGAACGTTCAGAAAGGGCGAAAAAAGCATTCGACCCAATGGTATAGATAGGACGAAACCTGCGGAAATAACCTACTACATTTGTAAAGAAATACTGCTAAAATCTATGCTTATAACTGCGTTTTTATCGAAGAGCACCCTCCTTTGGGTCAAATACGCGCGTTTTGACGAAGTTTGCAAACAATCGTATAACTCATTAATAACCAACGTTTTACGTAAATCTTACATTCTTTTCAATCGAAAGTAACCGACCATCAATGGAAAAAATAACCTATTTTTACCTAAAAAGTACGTACTTTTCACCCAAAACGTATATACGTTTCACTAAAAACGGATATACATTTCACCAAAAACGTATATACGTTTCACCAAAAACGGAGGTACGTTTTCATAAAAACGGAGGTACGTTTTCTAAAAAAGGTATATACGTTTTTATTTTGAAGAATATCGCTTCCTATTTGGCTCTATATTGATAATTCCGTTTGTAAAAGATATTCATTCCATACGATAGATATAATAGACAAGAAAAAAGGATGTGCCCATCTAGGCACATCCCTCGCATTTATATTAGTTTGTTAAGCGACTCTGAACGGGTTATTGACCATAACCATCGTTCTGCTTAATATTCTTGTTTGCATCTATCTCATAGCTTGGTATAGCTGCAAGAGCTTTGAAGTAATCGCGGTTGTAACTACGCACATCTGCTGGGAGAACAGCGCTCCAACCACGGTCGGATTCGTTAGTATAACGTGTGATAGTCTCATTGTTGCGTATTGCATCAAAGAAACGTTGACCCTCACCAACGAGTTCCTTACGGCGTTCGAGTGATATACGAGCGGCTGTAATAGTTGACGCTGTTACCAAACGAGACGCATCCGACGTTCTATTCTTCAATAGATCATTCAAATACTGGACTGCTTTTGCAGTGTTACCATCCTTAAATGCAGCTTCAGATGCTATCAGATAAACCTCTGAAAGACGTAATATTGGCACGCTAGCATAACGAGGATCACCATTGTAAGCAGGCATCTTGTTTAGATAAACCTTTGCGCCATGGAATATGTTTTTAGTGTCATTGCTAGGTGCAAGGAACACATCTGCGCGCACGTCGTTAGGGTCTTGAGCCAGAAGAGCAAGGAAGTTCTTGTTGGCAACAGCCTCACCATAACCAGGAACATCAGGACGATTCTCTGCATATAGATAGGCTATACCCTCACGGTCATTCCAATCATTTGTGTTGGTAACAGGTATCTCGAAAAGCATCTCTTTGGCGTGTGCTGCATCGTCTTTCTTCCATGCATTCACATACTCAGAGATTGTCCATAGACTCTTACCAGAGTTGTTGATAACATCTTCAGCAGTACTGAGAGCATTTGCCCAATCGCCCTTTGTCAAGTAAACACGTGCTAAGAGAGCCTTTGCAGCATAGAGACTAACATAACCAGAAGTAGTCTCTGATGGGAGCTTACCAGAGCTAATTGCTTCGGTCAAGTCCTTTATAACTTGAGCATAACACTCTGCAACAGTACTACGAGCAGGCTTAACATTTGATTGTAAAGAACTTGTTACCAGTGGAACTCCTAGCGAGGCACCATTGTCCTCTGTATAGGTCTTACCATAAACACGTGTCAAATCGAAAGTCGCCATAGCACGTAGAACCAATGCTTCTGCACGATATTGTGCTATCTCATCAGCCGCCTCAGTTTTATCAGACAACTTACCACCATCGGCTGCCTCTATGATTCGGCAAGCACGACCTATCACTGCATAAGGAGATTGCCAGATTGCTTCCGAACGATCAAAGTCGGATGCTGTGGTGTAAGACATCTGATAATAGAAGTTCGCACGGTTACTTCCGTAAGTTGAATTATACACTAAGTCTTCACCATGCAACTCGCCATATAGGAACATTTGCTGACCATAGTAATCGACCATTTTACTATTTCCTTTAAAGACAGCATACATACCCGCACGAGCCGAAGCAAGGTCACTACTACTCTGGATGGCTGTCTCCGCAGGGACAGAATCGGCTGGTTTCTGCTCAAAGAAGTCGTCACCACATGATGACATACCCATCAGGACTGCACCTGCGAGCATTAAGCCGTATATGTTTTTATTGTATTTTCTCATAAACAAAAATTCTTCAATTAATAATTTAGAAGCCTAACTCAATACCGAAAGTGAATGTTCTTAAGGCTGGAGTTTGGAATACACATAGACCATCTACTGGCATCTCTGGATCAACATAGAGGTTCTTTGACTTCAATGTGAAGAGATTTGATGCTGCAAAATAGACTCTTGCCTTATTCAAACCAAGTCTAGATACCCAGTTATTAGGTGCTGTAAGACCAAGTGTTAAGCTCTTCAAACGCAAGTAATCAGTAGGCATTAACCAACGAGATGACTCAATCGTTGGGTTGTTTCCGAATTGGAAAGCAGGGAGACTAGCCTTTGTGTCGCCAGGACCTGTCCACATCTTGTCAATATCATAATAGGCTGGGACAGCACCACCATATAGGAAGTTACCACCATTACTATGCTGCCATCTAGCTGCATCGTAAGCCTTTCCACCGAAAGAGAAGGTGAAGTTCAAACCGAAGTCGATAAACTTCCATTTGATATTATTCGTCAAACCACCTTCTATAGTAGCCTCGTGGTCACCTACGATAACCTTCTTTGCAGCTGCAGGGTCAGTTGTTGTCTTGCGCGCATTAGCTGTACCATCATTGAGATAATAAGCTTCCTTACCAGTAGCAGGGTCTACACCAGCATACTCAAGAGCGTAATAGCTGTAATAAGTGTGACCCACCTTGTGAATCAATCTACCACTGATTACCTCATCCTGACTACCATTGAGCTTAGTAATCTTATTGTGGTTATGACCGAAGTTCAACATGGTTGTCCATGTGAAGTCCTTTGTGTTAACGTTATTACTTTGTAGCGTAAACTCGTAACCTGTATTGCGTAAAGAACCAATATTCATTGGTGTTGTGGTCTTATAAGTCTCTCCGTCATAATAACCAGGTACAGCTGATACAGGGAGATCATAGATAAGATCTGATGTTGTACGTGTGTAATAATCGAAAGTCAAAGAGATTCGATCAAAGAAGGTAAGGTCTAAACCAACATTGAAAGCACGGTTCTTCTCCCACTTCAAGTCAGGGTTACCAATACCAACGATACCCATTCCAGACTGACCATTATAGTACTCACCGAAGTGATAGAGGTTCAAATAAGCATAAAGACTAGTTGGCAATGTTCCATTCACACCATAGCTGACACGCAACTTACCATCACTTAGCACGCTCTTAGCTGATTCCATAAACTTCTCAGCACCGAATCGCCATGCACCAGATACTGACCAGAAGTTACCCCAGCGGTTAGCTTTTGCCAAACGACTACTGCCATCGCGACGGAAACTGACACCTGCATAGTATCTGTTATCGTAGTTGTAGTTCAAACGACCTAACCAACTTGCCATCGTGTAGCCTGTTGCATTACTAGAACTACTCGTCGTTCCAGCATTAGAAAACTCATAAAGAGAACCAGGATAATTGGTTCCTTGGAGATAATTGTACTTGTAGGTGTACTTTTCTGTCTCGTATCCAAGAAGTGCATCAAGGTTATGTAAGCCGAAAGACTTCACATAAGAGAGCTGCGTCTGACCATTTAATTGAGTAATACCACTCACTACACGCTGTAGAGTACCACCAGGGGCACCATCGTTAGAGAAGCGATCCCAGAGTACATTCTCTACTGATGAAGTATAATCATAAGTGAACTTCTCACTCAAATGGAGTGCATCCCAGATGTTCCAATCGAGCTTCAATGAGTTGAAAGCACGTCTTACGTCGTTCTTATCACTTGAATGCTTGTATTCATAGAGAGGGTTGAGCTGTACGTAAGAACCAGTTTGAGTACCTGGAGCCAATGTGCCATCAGGAAGATAAGCAATGGCTGAAGGACTATCAAAGAATGCATAGTGAGCGATAGAACTTGTATAAGAAGTTCCCTCATTAGCCATCTGCTGATTCATCTTAGAGAACAAACCAGAGTAAACCAAAGTAAATCTTCCGAACTTATGAGTAAGGTTGGCATTACCTGTGAAACGCTCCAAGCCTTGGTTCGCAGTGATACCTGTCTGCTTCATATATGACAAAGAAGTATAGAACTGGGTGTTATCACTACCACCACTAAGGCTTATTTGATAGTTCTGATGGTGTCCCGTCTTGAAAAGAAGATCCTTCCAATTCGTCCAACCATAGATTGGTTTGTTATTAGCATCGTATCCTACGACTGGTTTAGCAGCGTAGTCATCAATCTGATCCTTAACGAATGCAGCTGCATCAGCCTTTGATTTGCCCTCTTTATATATGGCATAGTTCTCCAAACCACGTGAGAGAACAGCACGACGAGCGTCACCATCCAACATTGGACGATAATTGATAGCCATGTTAGAGAAGCCCCAGTCACTACGGAAGTCTACATGCGTCTTACCCTTCTTACCGCTCTTGGTTGTGATGACTACCACACCATTGGCAGCACGAGAACCATATAAAGAAGCTGCTGCAGCGTCCTTGATGACGGTGATTGACTCAATATCATTACTATTCAAAGTGGATAGAATGTCCGTACCAGTATCATTGAACTGACCTTGACCGAACGCATTAATATCACCAGATACCATTGGTGTACCATCAATGACATATAATGGATCATTGCCAGCATTGATAGATCCCATACCACGAATACGTATATTGCTTACAGCACCAGGCGCACCTGATGAACTAGTAACCGTTACACCAGGAACAGAACCAGATAGTTTATCCTGCACAGAGGCTACTGGTACGTCTGCTAACTTACCTGGATCTACGTTTGCCGCAGCACCTGTAAAGCTAGATTTCTTAAAGTTTCCGTATCCTGTAACGATAACTTCATCGAGAGAGCCAGCGTCTGGCTTCATCACAACCTTCATTCCATTCTTTACAGGAACAACGACAGTCTTGAGTCCAACATACTGTACTCTTAACTGATTCTTACCCTCTGGAACCGAGAGATGGAAGTTACCATCAATATCGGAAACAGTACCCATTTGTGTCCCAACAACGAGTATGGATGCACCTACAACAGGCTCTCCATTCTCAGAAGACACAACAGTTCCTGAAATCTCTGACTGTGCCAATGCTACGCCTAAGCATAGGAACAGACCCGCTAAAACCATTGATAATCTTTTAACCATAAGCTTAATCTATAAAATATGACTATTTCCTATTAAATAAGTGCAAAGGTATAAAGAATTACTTAACAAACCAAAACATTTGTAACTAAATTGTACTTTAAACTCAAATAACGTTACGAAACAACATAAATATTCAATTTATAATAACACTTCAAAGCATTACTTACATCATAACCATTACACCTTATATATATAGGACACCGATAGTCTGCATCCTCGACCACGCTTAACACGGATGAAGAACAATGATAATCCATCTGTTAAAAAGCCTCTCTTTACTTTGTGTTGTCTGCCTTTTAGACTATCTTTGCACCATAGAATAAAGTTGAAATCATGGATATACAGGAGATTTACAAGATTTATTTAAGTCACCCAACAGTGACCACTGACAGCAGAAACTGCCCTGAAGGAAGTATCTTCATAGCACTAAAAGGAGCATCATTCGATGGTAACAAGTTTGCAAAAGCTGCTTTGGACAAAGGTTGCAGCTATGCTATTGTTGACGAAAAAGAATACGTTGATACCACTGATGAGCGTTTTATTTTAGTTGATGACGCACTCGTTACTTACAAAGAACTAGCACGTGAACACAGAAGACAATTCTCCATCCCCGTCATTGGAATTACTGGAACGAACGGAAAGACCACCAGTAAAGAGCTTATCTCTACTGTCTTGGCAGAGAAATATAAGGTTCATCACACCGAAGCAAACTACAATAATGATGTGGGTGTGCCTCGCACATTGCTCGGAATAGGCTCTGATGATGAGATAGCTGTCATCGAAATGGGAGCATCACACCCTGGGGACATTGAGAAACTAGTAACTTATGTTGAACCAACCTGCGGTTTGATAACGAATGTTGGTCGTGCTCATCTACAGGGATTCGGCAGCTTTGAGGGCGTAAAACGTACCAAGGGGGAGCTTTACGACTTCTTAAAAGCACATGACGCCTTACTTTTCTTGAATGAAAGCAACGCCGATCTCACAGAAATGGCGGCACAACGTGAATTCGACCGCATTATCACTTATGGTCAAGATGATACTGCCGACGTACAAGGAAAAGTAATCAACTGTGCTCCATTCCTCAAATTCGAATGGCAGTCATCAAGCCTTAATAAGCAGCAACCTGCCAATACGATATACGAAGTACAGACTCATCTCATTGGTTCGTACAACCTTGATAACATGTTAGCAGCTATCACCATCGGTCTACACTTTGGTGTAACTCCACAGCAGATAAACCATGCCTTAGAGAATTATATCCCTCATAACAACCGTTCACAGCTCACAGAAACAGCTCACAACAAGCTCATTGTGGATGCTTATAACGCCAATCCTTCCAGCATGGCAGCGGCTATTGAGAACTTCCGACTTATGGAGGTTGAACACAAGATGGCTATTCTCGGAGACATGAGAGAGCTTGGCGCAGCTTCTGCAGAGGAACATCAAAAGGTTGTTGAACTACTCAAAGCGGCAGGCTTAACCAACGTATGGCTTGTTGGTGAGGAATTTCAAAAGACTAACACAGACTTCCGTAAGTTTAAGGATGTTGATGAGGTAAAGGCTGAAATAGCTCTTCATCGACCAGAAGACCATTATATCCTTATTAAAGGAAGCAATGGAATAAGACTCTTCGAACTGCCCAACTTGCTCTAAACATATCATAAAAAGAGCATAAAACATTGCACTAGTTCCGAAAAATTAACTACCTTTGCAACTGCTTGTAAAGGCTATCGGGATGTAGCGCAGTTGGTAGCGCACTACGTTCGGGACGTAGGGGTCGCCAGTTCGAATCCGGTCATCCCGACTCGAAAAGGGGAAGAACTATGATGGTTCTTCCCCTTTTTTGAGCCTCCTAACAACCTCCTCACTACCCCTCCCAGCCTCCCCAAAGGGGAGGAGCGCCTAACGGAAGCTAACCATGGGATGGTTGGTTGATGTGTAACAAGGCAATGCTCCGGTAGTCGGAAACGCAGAAGACAAAACAAGTAAACGCCCTCTTCGCTTTGAAGAGGGCGTTTACTTGCAATGAAGAAAGCCTCTCTTTGATACAAAGGAACGCCCTCTTTGAATCCTCTCCTAGCCTTCCTCAAGGAGAGGAGTACCTAACGAGAGCTAGTTCGGAAAGGCTATATCCCACACAACAAACAACTTGTTTACTTGTCAACTCGTCAACCCGTCAACTCAAATAAACCCTTCATTCTTTAGAAATCTCTTGCTGTTTTCAATACAATTCATTATATTTGCAGGGTATTAAGAGGTTTAACTACAACGTCTTATACGATAATTTGAAATACATTTTACTGACAAGTAACAACAGAGGCTATGGGTATAAAGAACTTATTTAAACGGCAATTAAGAAGTGTCATAGAGTGGAAAGAGCAAGACAGCAAGCTACTTTTCCATCAGTTGGAAACAACAACTGATGAAATAAAGGACGCTAGTAAACTCATTATTGCACCTGGTCAGGGTTGCATTATCGTCTATGATGGACAGGTGAGAGCCACACTTACAGAACCAGGAGTGTATGAGATGGAGTCTGACAACCATCCTTTTATCACCACATTGCTTAACATCTCTCAGCAAGCAGAGAGCGACCATAAGATGAGGTTCTACTTCTTCCGTACAGCGGAGATGGTGAACATCCTTTGGGGAACTGCTTCGCCAGTGAAATACATAGAGCCTGATTATCAATTACCAGTGGCTCTCGGGGTTTGTGGAAACTTCTCTGTAAAGATACAAGATGCGTCTCAAATGTTCGTCACACTGCTTGGAACGGTCGCAGACTATTATGCAGAGGATGTGCAAGAACTCGTATCTTCACGTATTGTGACGCCACTCACAGCCTTTCTTGCAGTCAAAGCCTACCCTTACCGAGAGGTGGATACCCACATAGGTGAGCTTTCTAAGGAGTTACAAGAGAAGACTTCAGAGGAGTTATCACGATTGGGTTTGGAGCTAACTGACTTCCGCATTACTTCTGTTACATTCGATGACGAAACGATGGAACGCATTGGTAGGATTGCAAACATGACTACTGAGAAACATGCAGCAGCCGAGGTAGACCTTGATTACACTGGATTGCAAAAGTTAGGAGCCTTACGTGATGCTGCAAAGAACGAAGGTGGACTGGCAGGAGCAGGCTTGCAAATGGGAGCCGGACTACAGTTAGCACAAGACATATTCAAGTCGGGTGATGTTAATAGTGACCCTACTCTACGCCTACGAAAGCTCAAGAAACTCTTAGATGAACAACTCATCACTGCTGAAGAATACGAACAAAAGAAGAACGAAATACTTTCTAAATTATGAATAAAGTCTTAATCCCCGCCATAGCTGTCCTCTTTGTCAATATCATTGCAGGTCTGGTTCTATCAATCTATCCATTGGTAAACATGCTCTACACAAGTGTTGCCATTATAGTCAACACCCTATTGGTTGTAATGTTGTTTGCCCTTGGTGCAGAGCGTTCGCATCGTTTGAGCCTTGGTATGCTCTTCCTCTTAGCAGGAATCATAGAGTTTGTTAGTGGAATGATAGCACCGAGTGGCGTAAAAGACAACTGGTGGATTATCCTCTTCGCTATCTTTACAGCCATAGAAGCTATCTTGTGTTATCTAACCATACATTATAAGAAACAATAAAAAGTACTGATTGAGTTATACAATGTCAACAAAGATAAAACCAATAAAGTGCCCAAACTGTGGTAGCGAGAAGCATGTTCAACTGGATGAAAAGCGCTATCAATGTAGAAATTGTGGGACGGAATACTTCTTGGATGACGATGATATAACCATTAATGTCAAGCATAATTTCGAATACGAAAACTTCACGCAGCCCAAAGAAGAGCCCCGCGTCACCATGAGCAATGTGATAAGAAACCTAGCGGTTGTACTTATTGTCTTTCTCTTTCTGTATGCAGCTAAGCACTTTTGGGGCGGAGATATCAAAGTAAGTAAGCTCTTGGGTGTAAGTGATCTATTCTCTGTCGACTCCGTAGAGGTGACAGATGACTACGATGCCATCTACCCTATGAAGCATAAAGGACGTATTTGTTTCTTCTACGTAACGAATCGTAGGTACGATTACGGGCTTAACGATGATAAGACCTTAGTAGATGGTCACTATTATGGATTCGTCGATGCGCAGACTGGACAAGTGTTAGCTGATAAGCTCCTCATCAGTGACGATGAGAGCAAAAGCCTTGAGATGTACTCGTTTGATGAGCTTAAGTTGCAGCATCTCCCGCAAGCAAATAAGTGGTTATGCCTCATTCCGAAGCAGTTTATCTATGAGATTAATCCGCAAACACTCACGATGAGTAATGTCACAAATACTATCTTTGCTCATAAGGAAGCAATGTCAAGTGGAATCTCATCTGTGAATTTTATCTCTCGAACAAGCCATTTCTTTGATTTTTCATTAGAGGGAGATGAGGGCTTAGAAATATCTAATAACTTGGCAGAAGTTTACTATTACTTCCCTGCCACAGACCATCTATATACAGAAGAAGCCTATAATTACGCAAAGGAACTACCATCATCTGAATTAAAAGGAGAGATGCGTGATAGCGTATTATACATATTAGAAATCAAGAAGTCTAATGCCTCTTCAAGCAAAGAAAGTCAAAACAGACTAACAAGAATACAATTCACGTATCACCTTGGGAATCCTAAATACCTTAGCAATCCCTCAAACAAGAAATACGATTTTGTGGCTGAAGACATACAAGTGGTTAGTAGTCAGCAAATATCAGATTGGTTCACAGGATTCGATGCAGAGCTCATTTATCAAGATTCAAAGTATTTATGTATTGAGTATAAGGCAAATATCTCGAAAAATGCACCAACGATTCTTCAGCTAAGAAACACTAATGGAGGAATCCTTTGGACACGCTCTCTTGATTGTCCAATAAAGATTGGTGGTGTTCTACGAGACAATCAGAAGATATGGTTCAGAGCAACAAGAGAGCACACTGATCGCTACGATGATGAATATATCATAAGCCTTACGTTAAAAGGAGGTAACATAAAATACGAATACAAGTTTGCAACTAGTCACAACGTAAGGAAGCAATAAGTAGATATAACAAATACAGAAAAAGCAATACAATGTCAACAAAGATAAGACCCATAAAGTGCCCGAATTGTGGCAGTGAGAAGCATATTCAGTTGGATGAAAAGCGTTATCGCTGTAAAAACTGCGGTACAGAATACTTCCTAGATGATGACGACATAAATATTAATGTTAAGCATCAATTTGATTATGGAGGCTACACACGCACCAAAGGAGACGCAGACATCTCCACTAGCAATGTGGTAAAAGTATTCGCTATCATCGGTGGTTCTTTATTCTTTCTATTCATGTTATTGTTCTTCAGCATAGACTCTTCCAAGCCAAGCGCTAGTTATAAAGACTCTATCAGCGTAGATGATTCATATAAAGCCATTGTCCCAGTAAAGTATAACGGACGTGTTTGTTTCTTCTATTTAACCGACCGTAGTTTCAGTAACTGGTATTCTGACGACGAGACACCACCATCAGGTTACTATTATGGATTCGTCGATCCAGATAGTGGGAAGGTGTTTGCTGACAAACTTTTCATCAGTGATGACGATGCAAGGAAGGTTGGTATGACAGCTTTCCACATGCTTCAGATACAACATCTGAACCAAGCCAAGAAGTGGTATATCACGATTCCTAGCCAGTTTATACTTGAGATAGACCCACAGACACTCACGCTAAAGGATGTCTCAAAGACTATCTTCGCCAAGAAGAAAGCGATGTCAAGTGGTATCTCATCAGTAGAATTTATCTCTGATACCTACGAAGACCACGCAAGTACGGCGGGCGTAGGTGAAGGGTTCAAGGTCACCAACAATTTGGCAGAAACCTATTATTATTTCCCAGCTACAGACCGTCTTTATACGAAGGACGCCTATGAATTCGCCCAGCAACTACCCACTTCTGAGCTTAATGGTGAGGTTAAGGATAGTGTGTTCTATATTTTAGATCGTAAGGAAGCAAGCGAATCCTCTAGCCAAAAGAGCCTCAACCGCTTATGGAGAATACGCTTCATGTATCACTTAGGAGACCCTCAAGACGCAGGTTACTTCCTGTATGGTGTGACTGATTCTCCACGTGGTGACAAGCGAATGATTAGTCACAACGCAATAACAGATTGGTTTACCGGCTTCAATTCAAAGATTGATTACCAAGACTCGAAGTATATCCTTATAGAGTATAATGCTAGTATCTCGGAGGATGCACCAACGATTCTTCAGCTGAGAAACACTAATGGCGTTATACTTTGGACACACGCTTTTGAGCTCCCACTGAAGATTCAGGGCATCATACGAGATAATCAAAAGATATGGTTCAGAGCAACCAAGGATAACGATCATACTGAAGACGAAGACTATATAGCGAGCCTTACCTTAAAGGAAGGTTATCTGAAATACGAATATAAGTTTACTACTAAACACAAGGTTCCAAAGTAATAAGTATTAAACACGAATATAATATGATAAAGATAAAATTACTTCTGCTCTCTCTAATCGCACTACCTTTAGCAAGTAACGCACAGGTACAGAAGATAGTAGAGTCTTATGACAACGGACAGATAAAGTCGATTACATATGAAAATAAGGAGACGGGTCTACTAGAAGGGCATTGTGTTAGTTATATGGAAGATGGTCGCTTATTCATGGAAGAAGACTATAAGGACGGTCTAAGGGATGGGCTGGTGAAGTATTACGATGCATTTGGTAACATCGAAAGCATTGTGAGTTACAGCAAAGGGAAGAAGCAGGGTAAGCTCATCAAGTACCAAAAGATGAATCGTCCCAGTGCAAATCCTTATCTTGACTACATTGAGAACTACGAGAATGGACTACTACAGGGAATGACTTACGTGTACGATGATACTGGGCAAAAGATTATCGAACACGCACGTTACGATGATGGTCTATGTGTCGAAGATACTGTATATCTCCCTAAAGGTACGTTCTATGCGTATCGGACGAAAGGACCTGATGGTACTTATGTTGGTGGTGAACTGAAGAGCAGAATAGTACCCAACAAGAAGAATGCGGCTATTCATCAACCTACGAGGAAGGCTCCCGTTAGACAACGCCCAACAGCACCGAGACCTGTTAAGGCTAAACCCGCTCCACAACGCAAGCCCACTCCTGCCACTAAGCCCAATCCTCAACCACAGCCTAAGCCTCAACCACAACCTAAGCCAACGCCTAAGCCACGCTTAAAGGTAGGTAAGGATGGAACAATAGAGATGGGTTAGCATATATCATAAGGTGATGAAGGCACACGGCTAACCTATCTACTTTACGGAAGAAACCTATTCTATTACGAATAGGTCATAAAGAAATCGAACCAGCTGGATACGTCCAACTGGTTCGATTCTTATAATAACTCTGTCCCAATGAGGGGACAGCAGTTGTCATTACTTACTTTGTCAGCTTGATTATCTTACAACCATGTGCTGGGATAACAGCCTCAATCTTATCGGTTACCTCGCCCTCGTCAGCATGCTTCCAAAGGTCACGCACTTTATAAGTTCCTGATAGTCCTAACTTAGACAATTCTACAGAACGTGTTGCAGCAGCTGTCTCACGATTGAAGAGACCTACAACGTAAGAGCCGTCCTTCATCTGTCCATACCATACCTCACCATCTGTATTCCACAGATTACGTGCTAGTGGCTTACCTACGAATCCGTCCTTATTCAATGCAAGTAGCTCGTCATTCTGGAAGAACTTGAGGTCATCACCTGTTGGTAAGTCGGTGATTGAGATAGGACCGCCTGCCATCAAAGGAAGAGAGATAACAGACATCTTCTCATTGTCATCAGCGTAACTTCCAATACGGATAAAGTCACCATCAAGACGTATCTTCTTACGACCAGAGATCTTTGACCAGTTGATAAAACCATCAAATGCGTTCTCTGAATTAGGCCACCCACCACGCAGGCTACCACGGTTGTTATCTGAGAAACGATACCAACTACCTTCAAGTGCATCGGCATCAATACGTACCATGTTACCAGCGTACTTTTCAATGATAGCGTCATTGCGCAAGTGTGGCATTACAAGAGAAACATACACACCATACTTCTGTGCATATTTGTTGATCCATTGCATACCCTTCACGTAACGCTCACGACCAAAGCCTTTATCGATAACATCGGTATAATTCATTCCATCTTCATACCAAGAGAGGAAGTCCATACGCACGAATTTCACGCCTAAGTCAGCATAGTGTTTGAAGAAACCTTCAAAGAACTGTTCGGCACCTGGGTGGTCAGTCATTACCCAACCGAACTGCTCTTTAGCCGTAGGATACTTCACATCCTTGTCCTTTGCAGGGTCATAACCAAGACTGCTCACGGTAATAGAGTCTGTTCCTGGGATGATAGCATTAGGGTTAGAATAGTGTAACCAGAATGGACTGTCATACACACCTAACTTCAGACCCTTCGCTTTCAGCTTTGCAACGATAGTAGTCAAAGGTATCTCTGGAGAACCTTCATCCTTTGTAGAGTGACTGTAACGTGTCATGTAACCATCATCACCGCCCATGGCAGCGAAGCCATCAGTAACAAGCATATCATAGCCATGTGACTTGAGGTTAGTGACTACATAATCGATTGTCTCATCCCAGTCGTTCTCTGTGAAGATATTTGGGAATGAGCCTGCCTTTTCCTGTGCTCGGAGGTTACCATATACACTCCAATAAAGAGGAGCATAATCCATACCTTCCTTTTCTGCAACAGGTGTAAGGCCAACAGTAGGGTCCTGCTTATCGACACTCAAGTCGCTGGTGACATCCCACTCATTACTATTACAACTGGATAGCAAAGCTGCGAATGCTAAACTTGCAAATATATATTTCTTCATTGTTGTTTATTCTGTCATAAGTAGTTATTAAATGGTAGCTGCAAGAGTCGACATTTGTCGTATCTCTATTTACACTCTTGTATCAGGAGTGTAAGCCTATAATCTTGCTGCTACCTTATTATATTAGTGGAGTTATACACCTAAGTACTCTGCCTTAAACTTCTTATTCTTTAAGTCGAGTGTCAACTTATACTTACCAGCCTTGGTCACCTTCCACTTCTTGTCGCCATAGCTCTTCTCTGTACCATACACAAGTGCATCGTTAGCAACGCCCTGCGCATTTACTTCCGTATTCTCTGCAGGCGCAAAGAAGTAGGGCTTTTCGTCAGAGAAGCCAGTTTTATCAAGCATAAACTTCATCTCACCCTCTGCCAACTGAACCTCAACAGAGAAGATATGATCGCCTGACTTCGTGAAAGCAACACCATTATCAGTTACCCAACCAGCAGGAGTTGCGCTACCAATCATATAGACGTTTTCAGTGTCCCAAGGTGATGGTGCAGCTGGAGCAGGTGCATCAGCAACAAACTTCGTTACCTTAATCTCGTGCTTTGTGAGGTCGAATACTATCGTATAAGTACCAGCTTCCGTTACCTTCCACTTATTGTCATCACCACCAACAACCATACCTTGCTTTGCTGGTCCATCATGGTTGAACTCACAATCGGCTACAGGTGCTTGAATCATGTTGTTCCATCCATCTGATTTATCGAATGACAATTTGAACTCACCCACGTTGAGATGACCCTCATAAGTGAATTGTAATAGGCTAGTAGAAGTCTTAGCAAACTTAGCAGTGCCAGCTTGCACCTTAGCCTTCAAACCACCGATATCCCAGCCATAAGGCGTTGCATTACCTATGAATGACAACCACTCTGTCTCGATAGGAACGATTGGACCAGCTGGCTCTTCGCCCTCATAAGTAACCGTGAGCTTACGTGTACGGAGGTCGACAGCGAAGGTATAAATACCCGTCTTTGTCACCTTCCACTTATTATCGGCACCACCTTTGCGAATATCAATCGCATCGCTGGCAACGCCCTTATCATTGATTTCAGTATCAGCAGCAGGTGCGTAAACAAATGTGGCACCCCAATCACCCTTAGAGAGTGGCAACTTAATCTCGCCCGTCTTTAGTTTACCATGATAAGTGAAAAGGTACTTATTATTCTCATCACGTGTCATCTCGTATGGATTGTCAATGATCCACCCAGCAGGGGTAGCATCACCCACCATATAGAGATGGTCAACCTTCAATGGAAGCTCTTCTGTGATGACCACGATATCCTTATCATCATGACATGATTGGAAGGTTATTGGCGCTAGAAGAGCCAATAGAGCCATACCATATTTTACTATTGATTTCATCTTACGAATAGGTTTTAATCATTTAATAAATTATTTACTATCATAGCCTGGGTTCTGCTTCATACCCTTGTGAGAATCCAAGATATCAGGATGGAATGGGAAGATTTCGGTGTGCTTATCAGCATCTGCCTCCTTATCCCACCATGCATCTTCAAACTTTCCGAAACGAATCAAGTCGATACGACGACGTCCCTCTGCGAAGAACTCACGTCCCCACTCTGCCAACATCTCCTTCATATCGAGGGTTGCTGTACCTTCTGGGGCATAGAGAACAGTGCTCCAATCTGAAGAAGGATAGTTACGCTTGCGAACCATATTCAATAGCTTGCCTGCTGTAGTAGCATCGCCCTTACGCAACTTGCACTCTGCTAGACTATAGATAATCTCTGGGAGGCGAATCTCACAGTAATCTGCCTCAAGTTGATGATCCTCTTCCGTATCTGGATAGAGAGGGTACTTAGCAAACATCCAACCAGAGTTGTCGTCACCATCCTCGAGTCTACTATCAGCCTTATTGAGCCACTTGCTACCATCAGTAGCACCGAACTTACCAACAGCGTCACGTATATCAAGAGCAAATCTACCATTGTGATCCTTCAAATACTGTGGGTGTCCGTCATCATCTATATAATGAATCTTACCGAAGATGAACATACCTTCACGTCGACCATTGTTTAAGTTCTTGTACATCTTTAGTCGAACATCTGATGGATACTTCTTGAACTGAGCGATAGGCATACCTAACTCGAAGTTATACTTCTCTCCCTTAGGGTTATAAGATGGTGAGGCAGAATACTTGATGTTGTGTGAACCTTCCTTGCACTTCGTATCCTTCAACCAGTCATTAGCCTTAGATGGAACTGACCACCAATACATATCACCCTTGTAATGCCAGTGTGTCTCGCCCTGAGAGCTTGGGAATGCGAAGATAACCTCATCACACTTGTCATTATCCCAATCGAAAGCAGCGTCCCAACGGTCAGCTACGGCGTATGTACCATACTTACCATCAAGGATGTCCTGTGCGTACTTCTCAGCATCAGCATAGCGGTCTTCACCAACATAAACCTTTGCATTCATGTACAAACGAACCAACAATGCAGCCGCACCAGCTTGTGTCCATTGACCTTCGAGACGATCGTTACCACCAAGTGAAGCCTTCTTTACTAACTCTGGAAGAGCATCTTTAATCTCTTTCTCTATAAAGTCAAAAATCTGACGTGGTGGTACTTGTTCCTGTGAGTTCTTTGATGTGTCTTTGAAACCAACTGAGTAATAAACGTTGCGGAACGCATCCAACAGACGAAGATAATACCATGCACGGAGAACGTGGTTCTGTGCGCGAAGGTTAGCGAACTCTGCTTCTGAAAAACCAAACTTTGACGCAGAGAGTGTATTAAGGTCTTCAATAACCTTATTAGCCTGTCCGATACCTTGATAGCAACCATTGAACTCAGACTGAGCCTCACCATTCTTGTTAATCCACTTATGGCGGTGCATACGAGCCCAACGACCACCATCATCCCACCAGTCTTCACGTGTAGGAGTAATCAATTGGTCGGCTGTTTCTTCATTCAATACATGGCGACTCTGGATACTCCAGAAGCCATGTTCGAATGGACGAAGTACTGCACGAATAACGTCATCCTTCGTATTATAATAGTTGCTTGATGCCACTTGGTCGTACAGTGTCTCACTAAGATCAGTACAACTTGAGGCTGTCATAAGAGCCGCAGGCACTGCTAACAATGCTGCGTATTTATATAACTTATTCATTGCTTTTCATTATCTAAATGATTGAACTATTGTTTTAGAAGTCAACTTGCAATCCTAACATGAACTGGCGTGTTGATGGATAGTATGTACGTGAACCCGTAGCACCTGGTGTCAAGCCATTCAACTGATAGGTAGAAGGGTCTACACCTGAGAACTTCGTAATCGTAAAGAGGTTGGTTGCTGTTGCATAGATACGAACAGAGCTAAGATACTTCTTCTTCATATCTAAGGTATAACCAAGACTTACAGAAGAGAGCTTCAAGTAGTCACCTGGCTCAAGGAAGTAGTCTGAGACGATAGGGTTCTGTGTTACTGCAAGGTTCTTACTGTATGCTTTATCCATTACATTACCTTGGAAGTTCTTAATACCATAATAGAAGTCATGGATATTGAAGATATCAAAGCCCAAAGCTGTCTGGAAGAACAATGAAGCATCTAAGTTCTTATAACGGAAACTATGTGTCATAGAACCCGTGAACTTTGGAAGACCATTGCCAACATACTGACGATCATCATCTGTAGCGTTGTCTGCTAAGACCTTATCACCATCCTTGTCATATACAATCCACTTACCATCAGGAGTGATACCAGCATACTTCCACATATAGAAGCTACCGATACGGCGTCCCTTCTCAATACGCTGTAATGTATGGAATGGGTATGGATCCTGTGTATCAACCATGTAATAGAAGTCCTGACCAACAAACTTACTATTGCTGAACTTAACGAACTCATTACCCATTGTTGCTCCTACAACATTGAGTGTATAGGTGAAGTCCTTCTTCTTAATAGCATTCCAAGTTACATCAAACTCGAAACCAGTGTTACGCATAGTACCTACGTTCACGAAAGTAGTCGTAAACAAATAAGGTGGAACAGTCACATTATAATCACCCAAGAGGTCTTGCTGTGTACGATTGAAGTAGTTGAAAGAACCGAAGAGGTTACCATTGAACAACGCCCAATCAAGTCCGACGTTCCAGTTCTTACCCTTCTCCCAGTGCAAGTCATCGTTTGGATTCTTACCAGGACCCCATACTTGATAAGACTTACCATTATACATATAATAACCAAAGCCCTGCATTGTATCAAGTGACTTATATGAACCGAAGTCCTGATTACCTGTCACACCGAAGTCAGCACGGAGCTTCAAGTCGGTCAACCAGCTCTTTGTTCCTGCCATAAAGGCCTCGTCAGAGATACGCCAACCAGCAGACACAGCTGGGAAGTTACCCCACTTATAATGCTCACCGAACTTTGTTGAACCCTCATGACGCAAAGAAGCTGTCAACATATAACGTCCCTTCCAGTCATAGCTTACACGTCCGAAGAATGCAATCAGCTTGTAACCATTCTTATAAGAACCCATACCAAGCTCGTCCTTCTTCTTCATGAACTTACCTGTTCCTAAGTTGTTGTCCTCAAGAGCATCGTTAGGGAAGTCCTTGTTCTCAGCATTGAAGCCAGAGTACAGTGCCTCTTGATAAGAGTAACCAAACATAGCCTTAAGGTTGTGATTACCAAAAGAGTTGCTATAGTTGTTAATCCACTCCAAGCTATGGAGAGACTCCTTGCCATAACTCTGTGATGCTTCACCATCACGACCTGCATTAATAGTGCGGGTGTTGGTTGATGGGCTAAACCACTGGTTATAGTTATCATACTGATGGTCAGCGAATGTCAACTGTGTAGTCAACACCTGCTTTCCAGGATTGGTCAATAACAATGGGAAGAGATTCAACTTAACGGTACCATCCCAGTCAATCAACTTTGTTGTACCAGTATCTTTACGTCTCTTCTCCTGCTCAATAGGGTTCCACTCAGCAGGCTGTCCCTTAAAGTTATAGTACAGCGCAGGGTTCTGTGGATCCCAGATAGGAGTAGTTGGGTTAGCCTCTAAGGCATTACGGAACACATCCCAAGTTGCGTTCTTACGATAGGCAACACGTGGAGCAATATTCAAACCGAAGGTTATCAAACCGTTGTTGGTTGTATGGTTCAAGCTGATACGAGCACCATACTCCTGACGACCAGAGTACTTATCAATACCCTTTGCATCACGATAGTCTACCGATGCACGGTAATTAGACTTGATATTACCACCACTAAGCGTCAATGTATGAACAGTGCGAACACCTACTCGGCTCACTTCCTTCATCCAGTCTGTTGAACCACCAAGGTCATAACCAGTACCAGAAGCCAATCGGTTGGCACGATACTCATCAGGTGAGAGCATATCAAGATCCTTCTTAATGACATCTAAAGCGATAGATCCATTATAAGAGGTGTGCAAGTTTCCGTCGCGTGCTCCCTTCTTTGTCGTTACGAGAATAACACCGTTAGAACCACGAGTACCGTAGATTGCTGATGCAGCACCATCCTTCAAGACATCATAACTCTCAATGTCATTAGGATTGAGGTTGGTTAAGTTACCACCAGGTACACCATCGATGACAATCAATGGACCAAGTCCTGCAGCACGAGATGAGACACCACGCACCTGGATACTTGCCTGATTGTTAGGGTCACCAGCACCAGTATTGGTAATACTAACACCAGCTACCTTACCTTGAATCATCATAGATGGGTCTACACTTGCTACCTGTGTGAAGTTCTTAGAAGATACGTGAGACACAGCAGAAGTAAGTTCCTTCTTGTCCATTGTACCATATCCGACAACTACAACCTCATCCAAATTAGCTGCATCTTCCTGTAACTTTACATTGAAATCGGACTTCCCTGCAACAGGAATCTCCTGTGTCTTGTAGCCGATGTAAGTTACTCGAATACGAGATTTAGCACTTGTAACAGGCAAAGTGAAGTGACCATCAATGTCTGTTACTACACCATTCTTGGTTCCTTCCTCCATAATGGTAGCACCTATAATAGGCTCTCCATTCTGGTCAGTTACGGAACCCTTTACATTGAAATTTTGAGCAGCTACGTCCAACGTACAGGCTAGTCCCACCGCAAGGGTAAGTACTTTGCGCCATGAACTGTTCTCTGTTTGCAATGGCTTCATGATTGTTCTTTTGTTTTGATTTATGTTTTTAATACTTCTATCTACGCTCTTCTATGAGACAATGTCCCTATAGGAAAGTATGTGCAAAGATAACAAAAAAAAAGCCTTTAATATACTTAAATAAAGGTAGTCAAGCAAATGTACAAACAATATTAATTGATTATCAACAACTTAGAACATACTTCATACAACAAAATACAACGTTAGTTATAAGCCTTGATACTAAATGATAAGTATCATAGAGTACTATTAATTAACATTTAAATGATGCCTTTATCTTACAGAATCAATAATATTTATGAGGAAATTGGATAATGAGTTGCTATCCTACTAGTAGGTTATAAACATAAAATCAAACAACCTTTTACCATAAGAAAAACCGATGAAATGGGCTAAAATTGCACCAACTTTACCATAACAGGAGAGTTAAATCAATGTAACAAGTAGATAAATAAGGTCAGAGAGAAGCCCTCTGTATAGTGAAACCAAAACCTTTGACAATAAGAAGAGAGAATTAACTAAAATGGAGACTAGGGATATTTGCGAGAAAAATTAGTCTATTTTTCTTTATAAAACAAACTAATCTTTAAATAAAAATAGACTATTTTTAGTTTCAAGAGGATACCTCGACAAATACATCTACCTACATATAATGACGAAAGAGATGCTTATCTGGCAGATTAGAAGTATTCTTCTAAGAAACAGAAAGCCTGTTTTTATCCTATAACAATAACCTCGTTTATTTCCTACTAAAGCCCTTCTGCTCAAGTTCAAGACATCTAGTAATATCAAAATAAACGTTTTTCTCTTTATAAAATTCGTTTGACTCTCCCAAAGATATGCGATCTGTATCGCCCAAAAAGGCTTGCCCTTTTATATTGGAAATCTTTAGATAATAACGAATAAAGTTGTATTCATCGGCAACGCAGGTAACAGCAAAGGGATGAATCTTACTTCCGTCACCAGTCATAGCAATGGTATTTAAAATCAGCTCAGTGCGTAGAAGGGTCTTCTTAACATCTTCCTCAACACTCCATGACCTATCAGGATGATTGTTAGCGAGGTCTGAATAATAACTTAACTTACCTAGTAAAGCATCCAAACTCAATGGGTTTACCTTCAATATAGAGTCTGCCAATTCACTAACAACTTCCATCTTGCGACAACGAAGAGAGTCTTTCATATCCCTACAAACGTTCATTTCCTCACCACAACTGATGTACGATTGACCAAAGAAAGCCAAGATACGATCCTGACTTGTCATTGTCGAATCCATACGCAACAATGCCATACGCTCTACCAAAGTCTTCACTCTCTGCGGATTATGCTCTACTTCCGTCCGAATATAGTCCCAATCAACGGGGCTAATAGGTCGTTCTGTCTGTGCAACTATCATAAGATTAACTGAAAGAAACAATAAAATAAGTATTTTCTTCATCTCCATTTACTTTTACTCAACGCTCTGCCCAATCACTTCTATCTAAGTTTCTATAACCTATCGCCTCGGCTATGTGCTGTGAAAGGACAGCCTCAGAACCATCTAAGTCGGCTATCGAACGAGCCACTTTCAGTATTCTGTTGTAAGCACGAGCCGACAGTTTCAACCGCTCCATAGCATTCCGAAGCAACTCCATAGAGGCTTTGTCTGGTTCAGCAAACGTGTGGATGAGCCGCTCGGACATCTGTGCATTACAATGAACATTGCGGTATTCACGGAAACGCTCCGTCTGTATGGCTCGCGCTCGGATAACTCTTTCACGAATAACAGCACTCGATTCGCCCGCAGCTGCTTGTGAGATGTCTTTGAAAGGGAGCGGAGCTATCTCGCATTGGATGTCAATTCGATCCATGAGAGGTCCTGATATCTTCGCAAGATACTTCTGTATCTGCCCCGGAGTACACACACAATGATGCGTAGGATCGGCAAAGTAGCCACAAGGACAGGGATTCATACTCGCCACAAACATAAAGCTACAAGGGTAAGTGACCGTGTATTTGGCACGAGAAATCGTTATATGACGATCCTCCAAAGGCTGTCGAAGCACTTCTAAGGTATGTTTATTGAACTCAGGAAGCTCATCGCAGAAGAGCACACCATTATGTGCTAAGGTGATTTCACCCGGCATTGGATTGGCTCCCCCACCAACGAGTGCAACCTCAGAGATGGTGTGGTGCGGACTTCGGAAGGGTCGCTGCGTAATTAATCCAGCGTCCCGACCTAACTTCCCAGCGATGGAGTGTATCTGAGTTGTCTCTAAGCTCTCTGCAAGGGATAGCGGAGGAAGGATGGAGGGAAGCCTCTTTGCCATCATACTCTTACCACTTCCGGGTGGTCCAACCATAATGAGATTGTGCCCACCAGCGGCTGCTACCTCCAAAGCACGCTTCACATTCTCTTGTCCTCGGACGTCAGCAAAGTCAAGATCGAAGGCATATTGATGTTCATAAAACTCTTTTCTCGTATCGACATAACAAGGTTCTGGATTGGTTGTACCATTCAGGAAGTCAATAACTTGCAATATGTTCTCCATGCCATAGACCTCCAATGTATCCACAACAGCCGCTTCGTGCTCGTTAGCTTTCGGCACAATAATACCTTGGAACTTATCTGCTCGTGCCTTAATAGCAATCGGTAGCACTCCTTTCACGGGTTGCAACGTACCATCAAGACTTAATTCCCCCACCAGCATAAAGGCTTTCAAGCGGTCATTACTCATCTTGTCATTGGCGGCAAGGATGGCTATTGCCAATGGAAGATCAAAGCTGGAACCCTCCTTCTTGAGGTCAGCTGGCGCAAGATTAGCCGTGATGTCGGCTACAGGAAACTTATATCCAGTATTGAGAAGGGCTGCTGCAATACGGTCATGACTCTCCTTTACCGCGGCATCAGCAAGTCCGGTAAGATGAAACAAGACGCCTCGCGTAATGCTTACTTCGACTGTCACGGTGGTAACTTCCATTCCGTTAACAGCTGCACAGAATGTTTTTACAAGCACGTTAGTAGTTTTTATTCAACGCCATAACGCTGACGTATGGTATTGGCAGTAATGTTTCTCTCTGTTACTTTACCATTGCGTATGACGATATTATCAGGTATCATAGTCAGTCCGAACGTCTTTAACAATGGTGAACTCAGCATTTTTCCATCACAGACGTTGGGGAATTGGATGTCATCACGTACCAGTGATTGACGCACCTCCTTAGGGTTTGCATCCACACAAATGCTTAATGCGGCTATTTTACCAGCCTTTACAGCATCGTTCAAGGCTCGTTGTATATCCAAACTTTCATAACTCCACGTTGCCCAAACATTGATGATTGCAACGTTCTTATTGCTATACATTGCATCATTCACAGCCTTTCCGTTTACGTCTTTGGCTGTAAAATGAGGCAACTTACGCCCTATCTCCACATTACCCAAGTCCTTTATTTGTCGGTTAAGACGACTCAAAGTTGTGTTCTCGGGCTGTTCCTTTATCAAAAGAGGGAGCAGTTGGGCTGCCAACTTATAGTCGGGAGATTCTGTTTGAATAAGATATCGGTTTAATAAATATGCGCTCACAGGCGACTCGGGATGGTCTTTAATAAACTGAATAGCATATTTAAGTTCTTGAGGAGGAGCCACACTCGCAATCTGCTTACGGAACTTTGTCATCAATTCATTCGCATCGGTACCCTCCACCTCCATCTCTTTAAGGTGCGACGCATCGGCTTTCACCTCTACAGCCTCACCTGACTCTGCGAAGATAGGTTGCGTTGAGTAATTGGGAAAGACTATAATAAGTGTGGCAGACTTATTACATGGTCTCTCATACGAAAAGCGCCTAGTTTCCACCTTGATAGTATCCAATCCACTGATACCACCATCTGGACTATATACATAAAGTTCGCCTTGATTCATGTGCAAGAAGCGCCCCTCCATCTTGAAGTAACCACTGCGAGTACCACAAGAGACCAACAGTAAGGAGAGTAAAAACATATAAACTATTCGCTTCATGCGCATAGAGATTTAAGAAGAAGTGCCGCGAGCGGGACTCGAACCCGCACAGCCATTACTGGCCAAGGGATTTTAAGTCCCTCGTGTCTACCAATTCCACCATTGCGGCAAACCGTTTGCAAAGATAAGGCTAAATCTCCGAACTGACAAAAGATTTGCTTGTTTTTTTGATTAGAAAAGCTCATTTTGACTCCAGATATAAGCTAATTGAGACCTAAATAAGCTATGAAGAACATTTGAAATAGCACAATCTCATTTGCAACAGACAAAAGAGTGCAAAGAAGGAAAGCCCTTCCTTGCATTAAAGAGGGCGTTTTGTTGCTATGAGAAGAGCCTCTCTTCCAATAGAAGAAAGGCTCTTCTTGACTTCAACAACAATCTACATTAATTGAAGATAAGGTTCTTACCCCTACTTGATACTATTCAATTCAGAACATAGAAACCTACAACTAACCTCATCTTCCAATGTTACTCTATCGTTTATAGAGGTTATTAAGAACATATTTCCTTATGATTTTCTATCTAAAACGCACTTTCTTCCAACTCAACTAACGCCTAATACGCCAAAAGGACCAGTACTATTAGCACGATAACGGGTTAGTTTTTTACCCGACCCACCGCTGACTATATTGCCACCAGTATTGAGATTGTATTTGCGATGACAGTGGTTACAAGTGGCAATACCCGTGTTATTGATTGTCAACTCATAGTTCCGTAGGGGCAACTCACGCAAGTCAAAGCAATTAGGACATTGCAAGTCATAGGCAAAGAAGAGGGCTGGGTTGTCTAGATTCCCATAACCAACTATGAGTCCATTGTTCATCCCGACATGCTTCCAAGACTCTAGTCTAAGGTCGATACCATCAAACCATACGGGGGCAGAGGAGCGTAATCCTTGGTTGTTCTCGAACTGAAAACAATACCTCCCACTCGTGTAGGACGACTTGATGATACAAAAGACTCCAGGTGAAAGAGCATTCATTGCTGTTGCAAGAATTGGGTCTCTATGCGTGTCGTTATTAAATGTAAAGTAAGGATGATAGTTGCTGTATTCATAATCGAAATTGTCTCCACAAGATGAGAAAGACAATAAGATCATGAACACAACACACTTTAGAATTTCTTTCATAGGCTTTCCTTTATTCAAAAGGAATCATTGCCAACGCATCAGCAATCTTCTCTATACCCTCTTGCAAAGGCTTTGATACCATCGACTTAGCAAAGAATGGGATGTCTGCATCAATGGTTAATTTCATCTTAGAAGACGCCTCTGTTACAGGTAATATTTGTATCCAGAAGTTAAAAGAGAAGGGCGAGTTGTCACTCTCAAACTTGATAGTCTTAGGCTCATCACGCTCTATGATACGCATCGAAACTTGCCCAACAGGATCAACCTTAATCGATAAGGAATCATGGTCGAAACTAAGGTTCTGGAGTTTATCCTTTACCTTATCCATATCTTCATTACCGATTGATTCGTCTGGAAGATGGTCCTTTAAACGTTGTATATTATTAAGATCACTCAACATAGCATACACGCTTTTCTGTGAGTGAGGAATCTGTTTTACACTGCTTTCAAACTTTGTCATTATGTTTATTGATTATGTTTTCTTAGTCTTTCTGCCAATTCGCAGGATCCTTGCGCCACTCATGTAACATAGAGACATCGGCTTCTTTGATGTAACCAGTTTCTAGAGCCGTCTCTACAACATGCTCATAATCGGTCAAGGTAACGAGTTTTACACCTGCTTCTTGGAATGCTTTCTCTGCGACGGGGAAGCCATAAGTATAAGAGGCAACCATACCAACGACTTCAAAACCAGCCTCTCTAAGAGCAGCAACAGCCTTTAAAGAAGAGCCACCAGTTGATATTAGGTCTTCAACAACAACCACCTTAGCACCAGCGGGAAGCTCTCCTTCAATCTGATTCTTCATTCCGTGGTCCTTTGGCTTTGGTCTTACATAAGCATAAGGCAATGCTAGTTCATCAGCAACAAGCATACCTTGCGCAATAGCTCCAGTCGCTACACCTGCAACAGCAGTAGCTTCTGGGAAGTTCTTCAGCACTGCATGCACTAGTTCTAACTTCACAAACGAACGCACATCATGGTATGATAGCGTCTTGCGGTTGTCACAATAGAAGGGAGACTTCCATCCACTAGCCCACGTAAAAGGGTCATTAGGTTGCAACTTGATCGCTTTGATCCCTAGTAACTTGCCTGCAAAGGCTTTCTTTAAATCGTTCATCTTGATAGTTTATGGTTATATTCTAAATGCAAACTTACACATTTTTTTGATATTAAAGGGCTAAAGGTAGGAAAAAGAATAGCTCTTTAATTGTTCTTGGCAAAGCCTAATGAGAGTACACTCAACTTCACGTTATCTCCTTTGAGTAGCTCTTGGGCAGCAGAAACAAGGGTTGCACCAGAGGTTATTATATCATCTATCAAAAGGATATGCTGCCCAGCTATACTGGAGGAGTCTGTTAATCGGAAGGCTTTCTCTACATTCTCATTGCGTTGCCAGTGGTCTTTTTGTGTCTGACTACCATGAAATGTAACACGTTGGAGAGCTTTTCCCAATATTGGAATACCTGTAACAGCGCTAATGCCACGTGCTATCTCCATACTTTGATTGTATCCTCTCTCGCGTAAACGTTGCTTAGTTAAAGGTACAGCAACGATAGCTGTGATTCCATCAAAGTATTGCTCAACGTTGAACTCATCTGCGATAAGGCGTCCCAAAGCCTCTCCTATCTCAGGATGATGCCCATATTTAAGCTTATAAATCAGTCGGCTCGTATCGGAATGAGGCTTATAAAAGAAGAAAGAAGCCCCTTTCTCTATTGGTATCAGCCCCCAAAACAAACGAACAAGCTCGTTATCATAGGGTGAATGGACATATCCTGTACGGGGAAGTCGTAGGTTACAAGCCCCGCAAAGTATCTCTTCTGACATGGACAAACGCTCTCCGCACACCGCACAAGCACGTGGGAAAAAGGTGTCTAAGAGTCTGGAAAGAAAGCTAATTGTCCTTTTCATTCTTCTATGAAGTCTACATCTCCATCGCTGTCAACCACTCCTTCATCAATACACCGCCGTATTAAATCTATCGTGAAGCCACGTCCCATGGCGAACTTAATCAGTTTCATCGAACGCTCGTAATCGCTTTCTGCCTTAATAGTGCGGTACTTATTAGCCATTAAGGGGCGTAAAACCTCTAAGTACTCGGCATCATCAACAGCATCCAAAACGCTTGATGCGATGTTACTATCCACTTTCTTCAACCAGAGAGCCTGCTCTATTTTACGTCTACCCCACCTATTGTAACGTATTTTATCATGTACAAAGAACTGCGTGTAACGCTCATCATCAACATACTTCAGGCTTATCAATTTCTCAAGTATGCGTGTTTGTGCTTCTTCGGAAAGCCCCCATTTGCGCATCTTCTCAATCATCTCACCCGAACAATGCTCTCCTTTTGCACAAAGATCGGCAAGCTTTTTCAAGGCTTGAGGCTCTAATATCGGTCGTTTCTGTATCATCCTCTCATCGCTTTAACGAACCTCTGTTTGCCAAACTGGTCTTCCTTCAGTTCAATCTGTTTATATCCTAGATTGCTTAACATGTCTTTCACCTTATATATATATAGTGGATTGGTCTCAAAATAGAGTTTCCCTTCATCACTCAAAGCCGTCACACCATATTCAGCAATAGCCCTATAAAACTTGATTGGGTCGTTATCAGGAACGAAGAGGGCTGTTTCTGGCTCATACTTCAGCACATTCTCCGCCATAGAAGAGCACTCTTTATCGCAGATATAAGGTGGGTTACTAACGATGATGTCCCACTTCTGTTCCTTAGCAGTAGCCGAAATCGATAAGATATCCTCCATCTGTAGCACCACAGAAGAGTCCCATCTATGTACATTGTCACGTGCTATCAGGAGCGCATCAGCCGATATGTCCCATGCAGTAACAGCCGAATTATACAGATCTAAAGCCAGTGTCACAGCGATACAACCACTACCTGTACCCACATCTAGCACTTGCAAGGGTACAGGAGGTTGCAGGGCGCAATACGGATGATTGTTATCTACTTCTATCCAATGGCACAACACTTCCGTTTCTGGGCGTGGTATCAATACACCAGGGGCAACTTTAAAGCTCCGACCACAGAATGTCTCCATGCCTAACACATACTGAACAGGCTCTGAAGAAGCAAGTCTTTGCATGATTTTATCGAGTTCCTCCGCTGCATCTCGGGATATTTCATTAACTTTGCCAGTATATATATCGGTTAAGGAAAGCCCAAACTTCACTTCCAAAACTAATCGAATGATAGCTTGTGCTTCGCCTTCTCCATATAAAGGAACAAGTCTGTGCCATAAATCTTGGTATGTCATAGATGCAAAGATATGAATTTTAATGATATGAAACAAGCCGATATTGACGAAAAATACATGCGTCGTTGTTTGCAATTAGCCTACAATGGGATGCTAAAAGCTAAACTCAACCCTATGGTGGGGGCTGTTATTGTAAGCAAAGAGGGCAGGATTATTGGTGAAGGTTACCATGTGCAATGTGGTAAGGGGCATGCTGAAGTGAATGCGTTTGCCTCTGTTAAGGAGGTTGACAACCACCTCTTACATAGTGCAACATTGTATGTTAGCCTCGAGCCATGCTCACATTATGGAAAAACACCACCTTGCGCCGACCTGATCATACGCAAGGGTGTACACCGAGTAGTGTGTGGTTGTATAGATCCCTTTGCTGAAGTGCATGGTAGAGGAGTTCAGAAACTACGTGACGCAGGCATTGAAGTGACTGTAGGAGTACTCGAGAAAGAGTGTTTGGAACTAAACAAACGCTTCATAACATACAACACGCACCATCGTCCCTACGTCATCTTGAAGTGGGCACAAACGATGGGTAATCCTGCATATATAGGTTATCTGCCAAGCAAAGATTACCATCCTTTGAATATATCAACGCCTTTCTCTAAGATGTTGGTGCATAAGTTAAGGGCGGAGAATGACGCTATTCTCGTTGGAAGAACTACTGACGACTTAGAGCATCCACAGCTTACTGTAAGGGAGTGGAGCGGTAAGAACCCCGAAAAGATAGTTCTTTCACAACAGAAATCAACCTCATCTGCACAATACCCAAGTCCCCAATCCGTCCTTGAACACCTATATCAAGAGAAGAAACAAAGCCTCATTGTAGAAGGTGGAGCAAGTACTTTACAGAGCTTTATAGATGCTGGTTTATGGGATGAGATACGTGTTGAGACTGGTTCCTTATTGGTTGATAAGGGTGTAAAAGCCCCTCAATTACCTCCGAATATACGCATAACTCGTATCGAACAATGGGATGGAAACAAGATTGTAACCTATCACCGAGAAGAGAGATAAGCCCTTAGTCACACTTATGAGTCATGATGTTCAACACCATATCATCGGTATTGCACATCGCTTCCTTGCCTATGCTTGTAAGGTTAAGGATAGACTTATCAACGTCATCATCGATGATTCCCTCCGCAGCTGTCACATGTTTACCTTCCATGGAGAGCGTTGCTGATAGTATCGCAGTGGATACTCCAGATGAAATCTTCAGTGAACAGCTAGGCTTCGCACCATCACATATCATCCCAGTAAGGTTTGCGATCATGTTTTTCACCGCATGGCAGACATTCACGTAATCACCTCCCATGAGGTAAGTAATGCCACAACTGGATCCAATACTTGCCACTACGCAACCGCAAAGGGCTGAGAGAGCACCCAAGCTCTGCTTTATATAGATGGCAGTTAGGTGACTTAATGCAAGCGCACGGACTAGTTCTTCACGCGTATTCTCGTTCTCCTTTGCAAAAACAGCTACTGGATTCGTTGCACAAATACCCTGGTTTCCAGAACCACTATTGCTCATCACGGGTATTAATGCACCTCCCATACGAGCATCACAGGCTGATGCTGTCTTTGAGATGATATGTGAATAGATACTGTTCCCGAATATTCCTCGACTCAAAGGACGGTCCATTATCTTCCCAAGACAGTGCCCGTAATTACCTTTCAAAGCCTCTGCTGCAGCACGAAGGTTATATCGCTTCGCTTCAAGAATGAACTCTATCTCCTCAACGGGAGTAGTTGTTGCAAACTCCCAGACTGTTCGTAAGTTCAGATCAACGCCTTTGCAAGCAGCAACAGAACCACTCGGACCACGCTTATCCATACATACTTTGCCATCGACACTCTCGTAAACAAAGTTCGTATGACTACATGAAATAATAGCAACCGATTGGTGTTCTCCTGCCTCACAAATCACTTCAATGTATAGTTTCTCGGTGATTCCTTCCTTCAACTTAATGTCTATTCGATTCTCACCAATAAACTTCTTACCTTCTTCCAAGCCCTTTGGAGTAAGCTCCTTAATAACTTCTAATTGGTATTCGGACTTCCCTATCAATGCTCCCAAGGCAATAGCAATAGGCAAGCCTATCATCCCTGTACCAGGAATACCCACTCCCATGGCATTCTTAAGGATATTCGCAGAAAGCAACACACGCACTTTCTCGGGTTTAGAACCTAGTAATTCGGCGGCACGAGCGACGCATAATGCCACAGCCATAGGCTCTGTACAGCCCACAGCAGGTACCACTTGATGATGTATCAAGCTGATAATTTGTTCTCTAATGTTTGTTTCTAGCATAATGATTTATATCGGTTTAGCCTGTTTATAGCATCTGATTTAAATGAAAAACACACCCTTTTGTCGTTCTTCTCACTAACAATTCTCAGAGAGGAGATTCCCCAATTCATGCCTCATAGCCTCCATCTTCTGTTGTCTATCTATAGAGAATGTAGTGCCATGAGCCTCTACATAATAAAATAAAGCGTATGCTTTTTCCTGTAAAAGAGAGCGCAAAGGATTACCCTTATAGCTTGCTTCAGCATAAAGAAGCTCTGCCACCATATCAATGCGGTCTATCCTCTCGTTCTCAGCCCATTGTTCTTTCGCATACAACAACAGCTCATCAACGGAGAGATTACGCAAGTCTTCATATTCACCAACATATTGTTTATAAAGGTCTTTTAGCTCTTTATCACGCTTCAAGTCATCTTCCTTTTTCGTTAGAAAGCGTGAGATTGCTGCGCTAAACTCCTCTATTAGTCTAATGAAATAATCTCGTTGCAACATAGTGTACTTCTTTTTATGTCACAAAAGTAAATAAAAAAAACATATAAAAGCGCTTTTCTCGAAGTTAATGTACAAATAACTTTGATACAAGCTCTATCCTTTTGCAATGTAAAAAACCAACTTTAAGTTTGCAGGTATTAGATATAATACCTATATTTGCACCATACTAAGACAATAAGACAATGCCTGAAATATTTAGATTCTACGGTTTCTCATTTTTCTTCTACAGCCGAGAACATGAGCCAATACACATACATGTAGAAGGAAACGAAGGTTTCGCAAAGTATAACTACAATGGGGAAGACTTCGTGTTGGGTGTTCATAAGGGTATAAAAAACAATGACTTAAAGAAGATAAAGTCAGTAATAACCGAGAATAAAGATATTATCATATCACGCTGGCAAGAGTATTTTGAAAAATAAAGGAGGCTAATATGAATATTAAGAAGATTTGGTTTGATAAAGATTACATCTATGGTAAAAGTGAAGAGGGACTGACATTTCGCCAATCTCTACTATGGTATCCACGTCTTGCAACTGCTACAAAGGAAGAGAGGGAACAATACCATATAGGCTTTGACGGCATACATTGGCGTAATATAGATGAAGATGTTAGCTTCGAGAGCTTTACTTACAACGATGCTGAACCTACCGCCTTACAACGTTTCTTCCTAACTCATAAGGAACTAAACATCGCTGAATTCGCAAAGAGTATAGGCATGAATGCATCCCTACTACGCAATTACATTAATGGATTCAAGAAGCCTTCGAAGGAGAGAGAAGCAGAGATTCTAGGTCATATACATAGGATTGGAATGGAATATAGTGCTGTTGTCTTTTAGTGAACAGCACTACTCCGCCTGCTCTATGCTCTCCCATAGCTTCTTATAGAACGGATGCTGCGTCATTGTTTGTACGTTTCCAAGGATGATAAGTTTCATCCTTGCACGCGTAATAGCCACATTCATGCGACGCAAATCACGCAAGAATCCTATCTGACCAGCGTCATTTGAACGCACTAAAGAGATGAGTATCACATCCCGCTCTTGCCCTTGAAAGCCGTCAACTGTGTTTACGCTAATCAAAGAACGGTATGGTTTAAAGAACTCGCGCTTCTTAATTAGCCCCCTCAAGTACTGTACCTGCGCACGATAAGGCGATATTACACCTACATCAATACGCTCGTCTAAGATGCGTTGTTTGCCTATCTTCGTAAAATAAGATTGTAGTGTTTGCAATGTCAATTCGGCTTCTCCCTTGTTAATACGCCCAAATGACTCACCAACAAACTGCTCTTTAAAGATAGATTTATCCTCATTTTGTCCCCCTTCTGATTGATTCTCTATGCTCGAATCGGACGTATCTATCCACACCATAGGGTTGTCGTAATCAAGGATACCACGGTATTTTATCTGTGGCGCACTCTCTACTTGCCCCCCATAGAACCAATTGGACGAGAAGCGCATAATCTCTTCATTCATCCTATATTGCACCTTCAGCAACGTTACAACCTCTGGTTTATTCTCTACGACACGCTCCATTAATGTTTTACCCAGCCCAGCATGCAAGGCAGCTAAGCTCTTCACCGTTGGTGGTAATTGGCAATGATCACCTGCAAAGATAACTCTTGATGCCCTACGAATGGGTATCCAGCATGCCGCCTCAAGTGCTTGTGCAGCCTCATCTATAAATAAGGTGGTGAACTTCTGACCCTCCATTACCCTACTATTTGCCCCTACTAAGGTCGAAGCAATCACCCTCGCCTCACCAAAGAGTTCGCTATTGATCCTTATTTCAAGCTCTGTGGCACGACTTTTCAGGCGTTCCATCTTCTGATGATAATTCTCTGAACTCCGCTTACGATGGTTTCTTAACTCCCGAATAGCCTTACGGATAGACCATAATTGAGGGTAGTCTGCATGCGCCTCAAACTTCCTTTCGTAGGTAAAACCAAGCATTTTATCATTCACACGAGTAGGATTACCTATACGAAGGACGTTGATTCCACGATCAACTAACTTCTCCGATATCCAATCAACAGCCATATTACTCTGCGCACAAACCAACACTTGACTCTCACGCATGAGTGTTTCATTGATTGCTTCGACCATTGTTGTGGTCTTACCTGTGCCTGGAGGACCATGCACAATGGCTACATCTTTTGCCCACAACACTTCATTAACGGCCTTTTCCTGCGTTGGATTCAACCACGGGAGACGGATAGGAGCAAAAGAGAACTTACCCACTTTTTGTCGAGAATAGAACAAATCACGCAAGTAAGCAAGCCTATTTCCCTTAGCTTTCATCGCTCTTTCTAAGGCATCAAACATCATTTGATAACTCGTCTCATCAAATCCTAACTGACAACCAACCTGCTGCTGTGCTGATTGAAGTTCGAGTAAAGGAGCCGATTCGGGCACTGCAACAACCATTCTATCGCCATCCACATAAGAAACAGAGCCTGTAAAACGGAAATATTCCAGCTTATTTGCGTTCGTACTAACACTCACCTCTTTTGCAAGAAACTTGAAGAACAAGACTGGACGACCACATTCAAAGTTATGTTCAATATCTCCGTCTTGCGTTCGAAACACCTCAATACATAATTGGTTGAGCCCATTATAAAAGCGTTTACCCACTCTTAATGGGAACCAAGCATCTCCTCTTTTCACCTTCCTATGCATACCTGTCGCCTCAGTTTGCTTCCTGAAGGCTTCCTTCTCAGCGTAGTATTCCATCTGAAGTAGCATCTTTTGCCGTTGTAGTGCTTGTATCGGAGATTCCTGTGTCATCGATTATCTATTATATTAAAAACATGTTTCTGCTCGTCACAAAACGAACATTACAAAGATACACATAATATTCCAATAAGGCAACAAAGCTTCATTTAAAGCCTCCCCAAGCCCCTCCAAAGGAGGGGATGTGCCTAACGGGAGACTGTTAGAAGAGGCTGGGTTGGTGTGTAACGAGGCTATGCTTCGGAAGACGGAAACGATAAAGACAAAACAAAGAAACGCCCTCTTCAAATGGAGAAGGGCGTTTCCTTGCAATGAAGAGAGCCTCTCTTTGTCATGAAAAGACGCCCTCTTTGGATGGAAAAGATACAAACCTGTAGGGACAGACGCCCTCGTCTGTCCGAAACATCCTACTTTTATAGCGGACAGACGAGGGCGTCTGTCCCTACTTCGAGGCATTATCTCGGGTTGGAAATATCTATCCTAACCAACTATCATTAGGTGCCCCTCCCCTTAGGGGAGGCTGGGTGGGGTTTCCAACGAGGGCGTCTGTCCCTACTTTGTGGTGCTCTATTCCACAGAACAAATAACCTGCCTACTTGTTAACCAGTCCACTCGTCAACTCTCCCTAATCTGAATTTTGAATTCAAGCAAAGCCTCTTTTATAGTTTTTTGTATGACCTTTTGCATCACTTCTATCAATTAATTACTACTTTTGCGATTAGATAGAAATTCGCAATTAAATACTTTTAAGCTTATGAAAAAGACTAATATGCAACAAAAGCAGAGCCTTCCATCAGAGTGTACAACCATCATTATCGGACAGGAACAGACCGCAGATGGTTCTATGATAGTAGCTCGTTCTGAAGATTGGGATGCTATGGTAGCTAAGAACTATGAGATCTTTAAAGATACAGAAAACGGCTCTCAAGAGTTCGTGGCACTTGATAGTCCGTTCCGTTGTGAGCTTCCTTCCAAGGCATTAGGCTATCACGCACTATCACCTCACCATCTCCACCACCATTGGGGAAGTGCTGGTTTCAACACAGCAGGTGTTGGCATGAGTGCAACTGAGAGTATCTTCAGTAACGATGAGGCGTTAAAATACGATCCATTGGTGGAGAATGGCGTTGCAGAAAACTCTGTTTTCAATATCACCTTACCATATATACATACAGCAAGAGAGGGTGTTGAACGTCTAGGAATGCTTGTTGAAAAGTACGGAATAGCCGAAGGCTTCGGTATAGGTTTCGTCGATAAGGATGAGATCTGGTACTTTGAGACAGCTTGTGGACACCGCTGGTTAGCCTGTCGCATGCCACGTGATCAATACTTCGTTACAGGTAATCAGAGTCGTTTCCGCAAGTATGATCCAAACGACAAAGACAACTATTTAGCATCAGCTGACCTCATTGAGTTTGCCGAGAAACATGGTCTCTACGATCCAGCTAAGGGCGAGTTCGACTTCCATGAGGCTTATGCTCGTGATGTAGAGTTGGATACCACTTATAATTACCCACGTGTATGGGGATTGCAACAGTTCTTCTCTCCAGAGATAAAGAACGATGTTACGAAGAACACCTTCCCAGTCTTTGCGAAGCCAGCACATAAGATTTCACTGACAGAACTACGCTCTGCTTTCCGCTTCCATTACGATAACACGGAGCATGACCCATATCTCCATAGTAATCCAAAGGAGGTTTATCGCCCTGTATCTATCTTCCGTACGACTCAAACTCACCTCTTGCAGGTACGTCCAGAGCTGCCTCAAGCCATCGGATGTATCAACTATGTCGCAATGGGAATGGCTGATCTTGGAGTCTTCCTTCCACTCTATCAGGGTGTGACGTCATACCCAGAAGCCTATACAAAGGGCACCAATGAGTCAAGTGCAGACTCTGCTTATTGGAAGTTCCGCAAGGTAATGGCACTGGGAATGACCAACTATAACAAGTATGCACCAGTCATCAAAGAAGCTTACGCAGCCTTTGAAGCAGAGACAGACCAGCGTCAACGCGAAATGGAAGAGGAGTATCTTCGTATCTATAAGACACAACCTTTCCATGCACAGGATATGTTGCAAGCCTTCTCTGATAAGGTTCTCAACGATGCTTTAGCACTATCCGATCAATTACAAGAGAAGCTCTTTACGCTGCTTACTCAGGACATCCAACAGGAGTATCTCTTCCATGGTGCATAAGAGAAAAAGCCGCTTTTGTGCTTAGAAAATAAATAAAAGAACTATTTACAAAGGTATATAAGTTTTTTTTCCTACCTTTGCAGCTATAAAGAAGATGCCCTCTTATAGGACAACCATTCTATAAGAGGCATCTCTATTAACGGTTTGCTCTGATAGTTCAATGGATAGAACGGAGGTTTCCTAAACCTTTGATCCGGGTTCGATTCCCGGTCGGAGTACTCTTAAAGACTAACCTAAACTATTATGATTGGCGCTATTATTGGAGATATAGTAGGCTCTCGCTTTGAATTCGGAGCGGCTCCAAAGGAAGGATTCGACCTATTCACAGAAGATTGCTCATACACAGATGACACCATTTGTACTATCGCTATTGCTGATGCGATACTAAATGGTCGTGATTATCAAGATAGCTTACTCGATTGGTGCAAACGCTATCCTGACCCTATGGGAGGCTATGGTTCTTGGTTTGACGAGTGGTTACATGCCGAACACCCACAGCCTATGAACTCTTATGGAAATGGTTCGGCAATGCGTGTCAGTTCGATAGGCTGGCTCTTTGATGAGTGGGAAGATGTGATCGAAGAAGCGGCTAAGAGTGCACGAGTTAGTCACAATCATCCAGAAGGAATAAAGGGTGCGCAATGTGTTGCCGAGGCTATTTGTTGGTTGCGCCTAATGCGTTTCTCCAAGGCAGATGTTGAGAAAAAAGTACACAAGTTCTATGGTTATGAGCTGCCATCCATGCGTAACATCCTCAAGATTGGGGCTGAAGGTCACTTCGATGCAACCTGTCAGGAGACTGTTCCAATGGCGTTACGTTGCTTTATGGATTCTAATAGTTTCGAGGAGGCAATACGCTTAGCTGTGATGTGCGATGGCGACACTGACACCAAAGCATGTATAGCTGGTTCTATTGCAGAAGCCTACTATCAGGTGCCAGAATGGATGATTGAGAAAGCAATCGACTATCTCCCTGCCGATATGTTAGATATCTTGGGGCAGTTTTATGAGCGTGTTAAGAACCTTTGCCAACCTTGGAAAGCAACTCGGTAAGCTGTGGTTGATACAGCTTCCCTGTCTCTTCTCCAATGCGAATCATATCCTTTATTGCTTTAGCATTGAAGTCTTTTACACCATAAGAGCCTAAGTTGGGATTGATGTAGATGTCGGCTTGGGTACGATTCACATTATATTTCTTTATATCAGGGCGTTCCGCCAACCAATCCAGCACGCCACCCATTCCCTTCAAAAAGGCGAATGGCGAATGATAATCATCGTGTTTATTCTGTTGGAGATCAATGGCAATAACAATGTCGGCACCCATCTTGCGCACAACATCTACTGGGAGATTATTAATCATACCGCCATCAACAAGCGTCATAGTATCTAATGGAATCGGTTTGAACACTCCTGGAATAGCCATACTAGCCCTCATATTACGAGCCAAAGAACCCGTATCGAGCACTATCTCTTGCTGTTTCCGAATATCGAAAGCCACACAAGCAAAGGGAATAGGCTTTTGCTGTAATCCACGTTGTACGGGGGAATGAGCGACAAGAGTATCTAAGAAATTATAGATATGGTCACCATGCAATAGTCCGAAAGCCTCTTTAGCCCCTGTTCCAGCCTTTCGACGAACGGGAAAACCGAACAGATAGTACACACCATCCTCTTCTTTGAACACCTTTCCCATAAGAGTTGTATCGCGATCAGCCATCAATGAAAGCCAATCTTGCGAACGGAAAAGGGTGTCGATATCATTCGCTCGATAGCCCTCAGCATATAGCCCACCGATAATTGAGCCTATACTTGTCCCAGCGATATAGTCGATAGGAATGCCCACACGCTCTATCTCTTTCAAAACACCTACTGCCGCAGCTCCTTTCGCACCACCTCCTCCAAGCACAAGTCCTATCTTTGGACGACTTACGGGAGCTTTCGTAGTCTGTTGGGCAATACTATTCAGACCACAGCATATTATCATTAGAAATACAAAAAACACCTTCTTCATAAGGGCAAAAGTAATGTTTTTCTAAAAGATTAGCGTGTTTTACGAGTTTATTCTTCGTTTTATTAGTTCTAATTAAAACCTATCAACACCCCCAATTACCAATAACGCCTTTCCTTGTAACCCCATTCATTTGTATACTTCCCCATCAACTTGTCTACTTGTAAACCCGTTTACTTGTCAACTTTTCCTTACCTTTGCAGCATGAAGTTCCACCCGTTAGTTATAGATACACCTCTCCCCGCCTGCTTTAATAATCCTTTTGATTATGAACCAGACGCAATCTGTCGTGCTGCTGTTGCTCAATTACAGACTACATTGCCCCCAACACCTATTGAGGGAAAGATGTATGGCGTATTAATAGTTGAACATCAAGGACAGATAGGATACCTACAAGCCTATTCAGGACAGATGGAGAAAGGTGGAGAAGACTATGTTCCCGCAGTATTCGACTATCTACAACCGGGAGAATACTTCAAAGTTCAAGAGGAAGAAATAACTCTTCTCAACAAGAGAATAGCGCAGTTGAAAGCCTCAACAGCCTATAAGGAGACAAAAGAGAAGCTCTCTCAACTTCAGAAAGAGGCGACAGAAGCTATTGAGCAAGCACGCAAGACAATGCAAGAAGCCAAACAATTACGTGAAAAAAGACGTAATGAGAACGCTGTAATAACCGATGTTGAACAAGCTGAAATGATAAGAGAAAGTCAGTTTCTAAAGGCTGAATTGCATCGAACAAAGGTGTTATATACGGAAAAAATCACGGCTGCCAAGGAGGGACTGGCTCACTATCAAGAGAGGATAACAGCGTGGAAAAGGGAGCGAAAGATGAAGTCTGACCACTTACAACAATGGCTTTTCTCACAGTTCAATTTGCTCAATGCTTGCGGAGAGACGAAGAACTTACTCACAATCTTCCGTGAGTATTATCTAAAGAATAGTCCAGCACGTACACAAGTTGCCCATCTGTCACTAGCTACCGAGAGTCTCGCTCCATCGTTACTTCCACCTGCTGGTGCTGGAGAATGTTGTGAACCAAAGCTCTTGCAATATGCCTTTCTACACGGATATAAGCCTATCTCAATGGCAATGTTTTGGTGGGGAGCATCACCAAAGACAGAGATTCGACAGCATAGAAACTATTATCCAGCCTGCAACGGGAAGTGTAAACCTATATTAGAATGGATGTTGAAGGGTTTACAAACGCCTTTCTTTGGTGAGAAGATAGTGACAAGTCATAAGAAAGAAGCAGAACGGATAAAGTTAGAAACACTTTACGAGGATAATTATTTGGCTGTTGTCGTAAAGCCATCAGGCTTGCTTTCTGTTCCTGGGAAAGGTGATCAACCTTCTGTTTATAGTCTATTAAAGACACAATGGAATGGTAAGAGTGATGTATTCATCGTACATCGATTGGACATGGCGACGAGTGGTTTGCTTGTTGTGGCACGTTCATTGGAGATTTATAAGGCTTTGCAAGCTCAGTTTATACAGCGTTCTGTAAAGAAGACATACGTTGCTTTGCTCCCAATGTCTTTCCTCAATAAAGCTTATCCTTCGTCGGGTAGGATTGAATTACCCCTTTCCCCCGATATCAATGACCGCCCACGACAATGCGTCGACTATCTACATGGAAAACAAGCAATCACAGATTATTGTGTGATTGGCAAAACCTTATATGGGAAAGAGAATCTACCAGCTGTAAAGATAGAGCTTCATCCACTAACTGGACGTACCCACCAATTACGCATCCATTGTGCTCATCCAGACGGATTAGATACGCCCATCATTGGTGATAACCTTTACGGACAACATGCAGAACGCCTTTGGTTACACGCAGGACACCTTGAATTCACGCATCCAATCAGTCGGGAACAAATGAGCTTCGAGACTCCTTTATAAGTATCGAAGCGGGTTTATTCGGCGTCTTCCTCTATCCTTTCAACTCTAGGAATACCAGTCTTCGCTTGTTTTGCATGTGACCTCACCACAAGTGGAACATTCTCTATCAAAACATTACTTGTGTTCAATCCTAAAGAACGGGTCATACTTAGTTTCAATCGGTCAATCCATTCATAGGCATCCATGATAAGGCGCTCCTTAAAAGAGAAGGAGGTGAAAGTGGCATAAAGCCTATTAATCAGTACAAAGACAAAGTTTCCCATAACGTCATGCTTAGCTAATGACGGATAAGATGACGCTAGTGAAAAGCCATCTTTAGCCACCATATCCTCGATGATCTGCCTAAAATAACGATTAACAAGTGGATGAACACGGAATCCTAAACGTAAGTTGATGCGGTAAAGGGTATCAGGTATCAGCGTTGTAACATCATATTCCAGTGTTGAAGGGCTGTCCTGATAGTCTATATGCAGCAAGAAATAATGGTCAGCACGCATTGGGTGCTTATTAATTATCGAATAGAGAATCTTCTGTTCGATGTCATATTTACCACCAAGTTTGCTTAGATAGACTATATTCGTGGCATACTTGGGAATAGTATCATCGTTCTTTATATCTGAGATGATACTAAATGATTTGCGAATATCACGTATCTGAATCTGTGCGTTACGAATGGTTGTGGCATTGTACCATACATACATGATAATTATCATCACACTGGCAAGAAGCATGGTAACCCATCCACCATTCATAAATTTTGCCATATTGGCAATAAAGAAGATACTCTCTAACCCTACAAAGACAATGAGGAACAAAGAGATTAACCAACGATTTACACGACGAATAGTGAGATATGCACTCAAAAGGAGTGTTGTCATCAGCATGGTTATCGTAATAGACAAACCATAAGCAGCCTCCATTCGCTCTGAACTCTCGAAGAAGAGAATGACAATCACACATAGAATGTAGAGTGACATATTAACAAACGGAATATAAAGCTGCCCTTTCACGTCGGTAGGATACTTAATCTTCTGACGTGGCCAAAACTTTAAGTTCATCGCTTCACTGAAGATAGTAAACGAGCCACTAATCAATGCTTGACTCGCAATGATGGCTGCTATCGTTGCCATGATAATGCCAAAGAAGAGCATGCCGTGGGGCATGATGGCATAAAAAGGGTTCATCCCAGGATTCAAACTATCAGTATGCGCAATTATCCAGGCTCCTTGACCTAGATAGTTGAGGATGAGCATGACTTTAACAAACGCCCAACTGGTTCGGATATTATTGATTCCACAATGTCCTAAGTCGGAGTATAAAGCCTCAGCACCAGTCGTACAAAGGAAAACCGCACCTAAGATTAAAAACCATTCAGGGTTACTTGCCAACAAATAAACGGCATGTAAAGGGTTAAAAGCCTGTAAAATGGGGATGTAAGCACCTATATTTGCAGCTCCGAACACACCTAACATTGTGAACCATAATAACATCAATGGACCAAAAAGCTTACCTATAGCATTTGTACCGAACTGCTGAATAAAGAACAAGATGGTGACAATACAAAGGGCAATAGGTACTACTGGGGTCTCTGGCTCATAGACTTTCAAACCTTCAATAGCCGAGAGAACGGTGATAGAAGGTGTTATGACACCATCAGCTATCAGTGTACTGGCTCCGACAATCGCCAAGAGATAGAACCACTTACGACTATGTCGACGTATCAAAGCATACAGAGCCAGGATTCCACCCTCCCCTTTATTATCAGCACGAAGTGCAATTAAGACATACTTAACCGTTGTTTGGAGTGTTAACGTCCATATAATACAGGAGACAGCGCCTATGATATACTCCGCATTAACAGGATTCCCTGCTCTTACTATTGCTTTCATCACATACAAAGGAGATGTTCCTATATCTCCAAAGACAATACCTAATGTCACAATCACGCCTATCAAACTAAGTTTATGACGTGTTGAATTGTTACAATTGTTATCCTGAGTCATTATAACTAAACTTTAAAACGAGTGCAAAGGTAAATAAAATAAGGATAACGACACCATCAACCATTGGCTTTTATCTATATTTCTTTTGCCGTTTACCTTATTTACAGTAACTTTGCAACCTATAAATAACAATCAAACATATATGGAAGAAAAGAAATTCAAGCGCACTACTGTTACGGCTGCATTGCCTTATGCCAATGGTGGTGTACATATAGGACACCTTGCAGGTGTATATGTTCCAGCCGACATCTACGTGCGTTATCTTCGTCTAAAGAAGCGTGATGTGATCTTTATCGGTGGTAGTGACGAGCATGGAGTACCTATTACTATTCGTGCAAAGAAGGAAGGTATCACTCCTCAAGATGTATGTGATCGCTATCATAAACTTATCAAAGACTCCTTTGAAGAGTTCGGAATATCATTCGATATATATAGTCGCACAACAAGTAAAACGCACAACAAGTTCGCTTCAGACTTCTTCCGTAAGTTATATGATGATGGTAAACTCATCGAGCAAGAGAGTGAGCAATATTACGACAAAGAGGCTCATCAGTTCTTGGCAGACCGCTATATCATGGGAGAATGCCCTCACTGTGGTAACCCCAATGCGTATGGCGACCAATGCGAGAAGTGTGGTAGCGACCTTAGTCCTATGGAATTGAAGAATCCTCACTCTACTATCTCTGGTTCACAACCCGTTATCAAGAATACAAAGAACTGGTACTTGCCCTTGAACAATTACCAAGAATGGTTGAAGCAATGGATTCTTGAGGATCATAAAGAGTGGCGTCCAAACGTTTACGGACAGTGTAAGAGCTGGCTGGATATGGACTTGCAACCTCGTGCAATGACCCGTGACCTCGACTGGGGAATCCCTGTTCCTGTAAAAGGAGCTGAAGGCAAGGTCTTATATGTTTGGTTTGATGCACCTATCGGATACATCTCAAATACGAAAGAATTATGCGATAGCGATCCAGAACACTTTGGCAACTGGCAAAAGTGGTGGCAAGATTCAGAGACAAGATTGGTTCACTTCATCGGAAAGGACAACATTGTCTTCCATTGTCTCATCTTCCCAACGATGTTAAAAGCCCACGGCGATTACATACTACCCGATAATGTCCCTGCAAATGAGTTCTTGAACCTTGAGGACAATAAGATTTCTACAAGCAAGAATTGGGCTGTTTGGCTCCATGAATACCTTCGCGACTTTGAAGGGAAGCAGGATGTTCTGCGTTACGTATTGACTGCCAATGCTCCAGAAACTAAGGATAACAACTTCACATGGAAAGACTTTCAAGAGCGCAACAACTCCGAACTCGTCGCTGTCTATGGTAACTTCGTGAACCGAGCATTGCAGTTAACGAAGAAGTATTGGAATGGTATCGTACCAGCTTGCGGTGAATTACAGGAAGTGGATCGCCTAACTATACAAGAGTTTAAGGATGTCAAGGCAAAAGTAGAGGCTTATCTCGAAGTCTTCAAGTTCCGTGAGGCACAGAAGGAAGCGATGAATCTTGCGCGTATCGGTAATAAATACATCACAGAATGTGAGCCATGGAAGGTTTGGAAGACTGATCCTAAGCGTGTAGAGACAATTCTCTATATCTCACTTCAGCTCGTTGCAAACCTCAGTATCGCCTTCGAACCATTCTTGCCATTCTCTAGTAAGAAGCTACGCGAACTCATTAATATGACGGAGTACGACTGGAGTGAACTTGGTTCAACCGATCTCCTCCCAGCAGGTAAACAGCTGGCAGAACCAGAACTCCTCTTCGAGAAGATTGATGACGAGGCTATCGAGGCACAGCTCCACAAGCTAGAAGAGACCAAGAAAGCCAATGAAGCCGCATTATATAAGGCTGAACCAATTAAGAAGGAGATTCCTTTCGAAGACTTCGAGAAGCTCGATATCCGTGTAGGACATATCATCAAGTGCGAGAAAGTGAAGAAGAGTAAGAAGCTCCTAAAGTTCACTATCGACGATGGTTCAGGTGTTGAGCGCACCATCCTTAGTGGTATTGCAGCCTATTATGAGCCAGAGCAGCTCACAGGTAAGGACGTTCTCTTCGTTGCCAACTTTGCTCCTCGTAAGATGATGGGCATTGAAAGCCAAGGAATGATCCTCTCCGCTGTTAACTTCGACGGCTCACTCACGGTTACAACAACCATGGGCGAGGTGAAACCAGGTAGCCAGGTAGGATAAAAGCCTCACACCTACAAAGGATGTATCAAAACGCAATCACCTTTTTGAGATAAACAAACACTTTAAAACTAACCAATAAGAAAGACCATTTCCGAACTCCTCTCGAGTAAAGAAATGGTCTTTTTTGTACTGCCTCCCCAAGCCCCTCCGAAGGAGGGGATGTCCCGAACCCTACTTACATACTTTCAGTCGTTTCAAACTATATCCAATATGTTTCTTTGCTTTCTGTCTAAACCCGATGTTACTATCCCCCTATGTTCCTCTGTTACTCTGTCTTCAAAACCTATGTCATTGAAAAATATGTCTTTTTGTCATTCCGTCTAAAATCTATGTTACTCTGTCTTCAAAGCCCATGTTCTTCTGTCTTACACAAAAGCCCCACCCCGTTAGGC
>NZ_JAPWAR010000020.1:0-49548 GCF_041433025.1 Prevotella sp. 20925_1_30
CTTTCTTTTAAACCAACCAAACATTCTTCATAAAACTTTTGTTTTATATCGAATTATAAAGCACTTAAAAGGGCATGTTCACAATGGACATGCCCTATACTTAGTTTGAGCTCTTCCTTTTATTAGAAGAAGAGATAACGATTATCAACTACATTTGCCTTGAGGATAAGGTCTTGCATAAAGTTACTCAAGAACTGCATGTTCTGTTGTGCTGCTTGCTGCATTGCCATAGCCTCGTTGTACTTAGAACCAGCACGAAGAGCCTTCTTTACAACTTGGAAAACATATACACCTGCATTACCCTTTACAGGATTCTTAGAGAACTTGCCTGCAGCAGTTGCTGCGACTGCACCTGAGAGAGCAGGCTCTGCAGAACCTGTAGCCTGTACGAAGGCCGGAGCTGCGAAGGTTATTTGACTAACTGTGCTAACCTTAGCACCCTTAGCTTGAGCAGCTGCTATACTATTAACTCCCTTGAGTTTAGCCATCAACTTTTCAGCCTTCTTATCCTTGATTACTTCACGTTTAAGAATCTCCTTAACCTGTGGGTCATCCCAAGAACGATAGCCTTTTGGATGTATAGCAGAAAGAACTATAACCATCAAGTGATCATTGTCACCACATTCATAAAGTGGAGAAACATCGCCTTGCTTAGCATCGAATAGCCACTTAAGTGCATCGCGCGTGCCATGTACACCTGCTACATAATGTTCAGAAGTTGAGACATCGTTAAGAGATTGTACATGATAGCCATACTTACTAGCGTTCTTCTCAAGGTCGGCTGCAGTTGTACTCTTAGCAACAAATTCAGAGAACTTATTGTAAGCATCGCTACGTGTTGCCTTAGAGAAATCAATAAGCTTCTTGATAATAGCGGCTGTTGTCTTTGTCTTCATAGCCTTCTTATCAACAACTTGTAGGATAATATTGCCCTGTGTAAGTGCAACATTTTGGATTGCGTTTACTTCACCATTAAGGAGCGCCTCAATGTATGTACGATTATCTTCGCTCATGCTAGGAGCAGCCTCATACTGCTGACCAGTGAACCAAACCTTTTCTCCTGTCTGACCATAACGCTTTGCAATAGCAACGAAATCAGCGCCACCAGCTAATGCCTTCTGTATAGAATCAGCCTTTGCATGAGCCTCTTCAGGAGTATTAGCAGCAACTTGTATCTGACGGAACTGAACAGAATCAGGTAATTGAGCCTTAGACATCACACGAATAATATTCAATGTATTGTCTTGCTTATTCTCTGTTACACCTGTTGTTCCTACAGCAAGAGAATCAATCTTTGAAGCTATGTCAGGATACTGCTGATAAGCCTTGCTACTTACAGGTAAGCCAAGATAAGGAATCATAGAGCCACTCTTGCTAATAACCAATGAAGGGTCAGTAGCTGTAGCAAGCTGCTTTTGAAGCTCGTTCATTTCCTTAACAATCGCATTTCTATCAGAAGAACTAGCCTTAATCTGGTAATCAACGAACTTAATGTCGCGTGTTTCTGTATTCTGACGGAAAGCTGGTTTCAATTCCTCATACTTAGCTTTAAGATCTTCATCTGTAACCTTTACATCAGCATCTTTTATAGTACTATATGCCAAGGATGCAAGTTGAATATCACTTTCCTCATTATTATCCTTGAATGCCATCTTAGCTTCAGCCTTGTTTGAAAGAACACAGCTAGCTAACAAAGCTTGATACTTCTGACCGAGAAGTTGTGTACGGAGATTCTTCTCTACAAAAAGCCAGTAGTCATAAATCGTCTGCATCTGCTCAAGCTGTGGAGAGTTTGAAGCCTTTGCCTTATTATAACCATCAAGGAACTGTTGGAGTGCATTAATATCAAAACGACCAGTTTGCTGATTTACAAATGGGGTCTGTGCCAACATTGGGTTAGTACCATCGTTTAATACATTTGAAAGTTCCTGTTCTGTAACAGTCAATCCAACCTTCTTTGCATCAGCTTCTAATACACGATTATTAACCAATTGCTGCCAAACTTGATCCTTTACTTGATTAAGCTCATCCTCGGTAAGATTATCACGTTGCATAGTGAACTTAATTGCAGACTGATACTCATCAATCAACTTTTGATAATCCTGAACACTAATCTTCTCGCCCAGAATCTCACCAATCTGCTGTCGGCTTTCGCTCTTTATTTCATTGCAAGAGCGGAAAGCTGCTTCAGCTAAGAAAGCAAATAAGGCCAAACCGATAGCGGTTACCAGTATACCTCCTTTGCTTCTAATTTTTCCTAATGCTGCCATTTTTAGATTTATTATTTGATTTTAATTATTCCTTCTGTACAACAAATTGCCCACAAAAATACGAAGAAAAAGGCAATTATCATAATTTTTCATGCACAAACTTAGTCAGTTACATTGACTTTTAGCTTCACAAGTTCAATTTTAGTCATGGTACTCTTGATTATCTTAAATTCATATTGTCCAATGGTTATAATTTCATTGAGTTTAGGGAAACTTTGATAAACATGTAAGATGAGTCCACCTATAGTCATGTAGTCATCACTCTCGGGTAGCTCTAAGTCAAACATCTCATTAACCTTGTCTATCTCGAGACGAGCTGAAAGAACATATTCATTGTCAGAAGTTTGCTTAGCAACATACTTCAAGTTATCATGCTCATCCTCAATATCTCCAAATATCTCTTCAACAATATCTTCTAATGATACTATGCCACTAGTTCCACCGAATTCATCAACAACGACACCTAGACTCTTCTTCTGTTGAAGGAAGACTTGCATAAGTTTCTGTGCAGCCATTGTCTCTGGAACGAAAGGCATTCGGCGGATATGATCACGCCAATTCTTTGGTGCTCTAAACATCTCTGAAGAGTGGATGTAACCTTTGATATGATCAATGTCACCTTCATAAACTATAATCTTTGAATTACCACTTTCAATAAACATCTGCTGAAGTTCATCAAGCGAACAATTCTCTTCTATGGCATTAATCTCCGTACGCGGAACCATACAATCACGCACTTTGGTATCTTGAAAATCTAAAGCATTTTGAAAGATCTTCACTTCATCCTCAATATCATCTTCATTCTCTGCATTATCAATAGAACTTTGTACTAAGTAATCAAGATCAACTTTCGTAAACGTTCCATCATTTTCTTTTTCATCTATCTTTACTCCAAAAAGACGCAAAAGAACACGAGCAATAAAAGTTGTAAAACGACTAATAGGCCATAAAACGATAAAGAAGATGTATGCTAAAGGAGCAAAGAAAGTAAGTAATCGGTTAGGATTACTTTTAAATAGAGTCTTTGGCAGGAATTCCCCAGTAAATAAGACAATTAGTGTTGACAATATCGTATCAAGAACAACACGAGTAGCAGGCTCATACGGATGAAAGAGCGTTGCATCGAATAGCTGTGCGAAAAGTATACCATAAACAACTAGTACGATATTATTTCCAACAAGCATAGTAGATACGAAACCATTTGGATTATTGTAAAACACCGTTAGACATTTTTGTGCTAATCCATTCTTCTCTTTCTCCATCTCAACAAGGAGACGATTACTAGACACAAAAGCTATCTCCATTCCAGAAAAGAATGCAGATAAAACCATTGTGATTATAATTTCTATAATTAAACTTATATCCAATTTCTTCTATCGTCTTTTTATCACAGAACCCTTCAAACTATCAACATGACTGGTATTAATTGGCGTGTTACCAAGGTTAGAACCAGGAAACATTTTGTCATTTGAGAATATTCCCCACCCTTTCGTTTGGCGAATCTCATAATCAGTCATCTGTTCATCACTTCTAAACCAATTTCCTTCTAATTCTTTATCAGGAGTCTTGAGATGTGAATAAGTATGAGACCACATCTGATGATTACGTTCATCCCAATAAAGTTCATTACTATAAAAAGAAAGGCCTTGTGCAGTAAGTATTTTCACATGCCCATGCAATTCCCAACGGCGATCTTGATCATAATACACAGCTGTATCACACTGAATATAACCGACAACATGCTTCTTTAAATTAAATTGAGTAAGTAAGATTCCTTTATTAAAGGTCCACCTAGATGGTTTCTTATTCTCATTAACCTCCCATTGTTCTGTTACAATTCTATATTTGATAACACCTGAATCTGATATAAGCGTATTAACACCATACGTGGTCATGACCGGGACAGAATCACGATCACGTATAGCAGGAGCCATGTGTTCATGCTCTTCAGAACAAGATATCATGGCATAAACTGCTATAATGAATCCTAAACTTACAAATAAAACAGAGAGGTTGGAACGCATATATTACTCAACCTTAAACTTAGCAAACCAACGTTCATTGAACGTTAAACCAACATTGATTCGGAACATGTTCTCTTTTACAAAACCTGTTGCACTACGATTTACCCATTCGGCACTAATATTCAATATGCTACGATTGTTATAGGCATTAACAATAGGAATACCAACGCCAAGGCTTGCGGATAACTCGCGAGGTCCATCTACCCCATTTATCTTTAGGTATGGACTGGCATAACTAATACCTGCTCGATAATGCATACGGTCAAAGAATCCACGATAGCGTTCTCCTTTACAATAATCACCGCCAAGTGTTATTTTATGAAGGTCATTAAATTGTCCGCCAACAAGACTATAATTTGTAGTACTACCATTTATATCCAACTGAGGATATTTAATCTTAGCCCATTTCTGCAACTGATAATCAACACCAATCTTTAAACGATTATCGTGATTCCACATAAAACCGAGACCAAAAGTGTTAGGAAGTTCAAACGCATCTGCAAGAACATAGCTTGTCGTATCCGAAACACCAGTTTGTGAATTCTTTGAAACCACAGAACACTTTGAATCCGAATTCAACTTATGCCCTAAAGAATAAGTTAAACCTAAAGTCAATTCATTCTTCTTATCGAGCTTATGGCTATATTGCACACCAAAGTCAATCTTATAACTTTTAACTTGTGAAGCATACTCTTTAGATAACGTATTAACGTAAGTGTCACTATAAGTATTGATGACATTACGACTCAACGATCCCCAAAGATAAGAGGCATTTGCTCCAAATGCAAATCCTTTGAATGGTGACCACCCTGCACCTAAATACACTTGGTGTAACCCTCCATTACCACTATATATATTAGAGAAGGTGGCATTTGGAGATGATGGGTTATTAAAGGCATTAATATTCTTTGTATTGCTAAAGTTATAACCAATATTTGAATAAGGTAATATGCCAAAGCTAACACCCAAATGCTTGAAGGCACGGAAAGAAGCAGCGATATATTCTAGGTTAGCATTCTTTGCATTGACCTTATGACCATTCTCTTCATAATTAGTCAAATGGAGTCCTATTCCTGCATCAAAGATAAAAGAAAGAGAGTCAACAGATGCATAGGACGCAGGATTCATATAATTAACTTGATTACGCTCATGGAAACCATATGCCAATCCATTCATACCTCGATTAAAACCTGTAGCTTGTGACGCCAAAGTTCCTAATCCATATTGGCTATAAGGTGAATTAGTGCCACTTTGAGCAGAAGATTGTATAACCATCCCTGCCAATAGTGCTGCTACTATAATCTTTTTCATTCGTTTTCTTTTTCTGATTTGACGATAATATCTAAGAGATATATTGGCGCAAAGTTATTAAAAAAAATCTATATAGCGGAAAAACGATAAAGGATTTTGTTTTTTAATAAGCTTTCTTTGTGCTCTCATGCTTTTTTGTTATCTTTGCGGACAATAATGAAAAAGAGAGTGCTATATATTATAATAATGTGTCTTCTACCGATTATCCAGATAACAGTAGAAGCACAATCTGTGAGTCATAATACAGATAGCATTCAAATTTCTCTCTTGACATGTTCCCCCGGAAAAGAGATATGGGCTCAATATGGGCACACAGCTATACGATATAAGGACGAAAAAGCAGGGCAAGATATAGCCATTAATTATGGTCTTTTCTCATCTGATCAGCCTTTCTTCATACTTCGTTTTATCTTTGGCTTAACTGATTATCGTGTTGGTGCAGAGCCAATGGATATGTTTATTGCCCAATATAGTTATGAAGGGCGTGGAGTAATAGAACAAGTCCTTAATATATCTCCTAAGGATAAAGAACTTATTCGTAAAGCACTAGAGGAAAATCTAAAACCAGAGAATCAAGTATATCGTTACAATTTCTTTTATGATAATTGTACTACAAGAGCACGGAATATAATAGTCGACCATTTACATGGTAAAATCATATATCCAATTATTAAGAATCAAAACGAGACTTTCCGCTCATTAATTCACGAATGGAATAAGAATTATGAATGGTCGAAATTTGGAGAAGACTTATTACTTGGTATAAACGCAGACAAGAAAGTTTCACAGTCGGAACAACAGTTTCTACCAGATAACCTAAGACGTGACTTTGCAAAGGCAACATATAACGGGAAGCCTCTAGTAATTGAGACACATGAACTACTTGCACCTCAAACATCAGTTATTGAGTCTGAGTTCCCTTTATCTCCATTAGAAGTGGCTTGCATATTTGTCATTATATGCACCATTATGATGGTGATAAGTAATTACAAGAAAAAAATGTATTGGGTATGGGACACAATTCTAATGCTAGCAGCAGGGCTTCTCGGAATCATCTATTTTGTGATGGTATTCTCACAACACCCATGCGTAAGTCTCAATGCAATTATCTTCTTCTTTAACCCTCTTCCATTGTTCTTCCTCTACAAGACTATCAAGAAGACAAAACGGCAAGAATCAAATATATGGTGGAAGATATGGGGAGTGCTTATTATATTAGGTTTTATTGGTGCTTTCTTCCAACATATTCCTACAGCTATTCTAATTATGGCATTGTTCTTGCTTTTACACTGCATATTACACATAAGATTAGATAAATCAGTCAAAAAGATAAATAGAAATGAATAAATACATCACCGCTTTACTTGTTGTCCTTGCTTCAACAGGAGTAGAAGCACAGACCTATCAGTCTGCGCTTAGGATTGCATTGGGTGATGCTACAATAGAAGATTTATGTCATAAGCAGGCCTTTAAAGGTATAGAACAGGATATTCTCTCAATTCTTGATGCAATAAAACAGATAAAAGAGGAAGAAGAGATAGAGCCTGCACAAAGTCAAATTGCATTTATTTCGGAGTTATCTGATAAATACACACCAGTATTTACACTTTATTCTAATCATACACAACAATTATCATCTTTTCTCCCGAATCCCTCATTAAGATCCGGAATTAAGATTCGTGCACCCAGCTTTACCTCTTAATATGAAGTTTAAATAGAAATATCCATACATGCAATGAGAAAGATTCAGCATGGACAAAAGAGATTTTAAATAATAATATTCATCGTCCATAAATAAACAACAACACATAAACGGACGTATTAAAAAATAAGAAATGAATTTCAATAAGATATTAAAAGCACTTTTTGGAGATAAGTCAAGTCGTGATATGAAGCTTATTCAGCCTTTTGTAGATAAGGTTAAGGAAGCATATCCAGAGATTAAAGCTCTCAGTAATGATGAGCTACGTGCAAAAACAAAAGAAATACAGAAGTATGTTCAAGATGCAGGTAAAGAGCAACGTGATAAGATAGCTGAACTACGCGCAAAGATCGAAGAAACTCCTATTGATGAGCGTGAAGAAATCTTTAATCAAATTGATAAACTTGATAAAGAGGCTCTTGACAATTACGAGAAGGCACTTAATGAGGTTATGCCAGTTGCCTTCTCTATTGTAAAAGATACAGCTCGACGTTTCGCTGAAAATGAAGAGACTATTGTTACAGCTACGGACTTCGACCGAGAGCTAGCGGCAGACCCAGCTAAGGACTTCATCACTATAGATGGTGACAACGCTATTTACCACAACCATTGGACTGCTGGTGGTAACGATCTCAAGTGGGAGATGGTTCACTATGATGTACAGATCTTCGGTGGAGTTGTATTGCATCAGGGTAAGATTGCTGAGATGGCAACTGGTGAAGGTAAAACCCTTGTTGCGACCTTACCTGTTTTCCTCAATGCTTTGACTGGTAATGGCGTACATGTCGTAACCGTTAATGATTATCTTGCAAAGCGTGACTCTGAATGGATGGGACCTCTCTACATGTTCAACGGACTCTCTGTTGATTGTATTGATAAGCACCAACCTAACTCTCCAGCACGTCGTAAGGCTTATCAGGCAGATATTACTTTCGGAACCAATAATGAGTTCGGTTTCGACTATCTTCGTGACAATATGGCAGTATCTCCAGCCGATCTCGTACAACGCCAACATAACTATGCTATCGTCGATGAGGTCGACTCTGTGTTGATTGATGATGCTCGTACCCCTCTTATTATTAGTGGTCCTGTTCCAAAGGGGGATGATCAAATGTTTGAGGAGTATCAGCCATTAGTACAAAGTCTTTATGAGGTTCAACGTAAGCAAGCTACAGAACTTTTATCAGAAGCACGTCATAAGTTAGCGGAAGCACAGAAAACAAATGATAAGTCTACTGCACAAAAGCTACAAGAAGAAGGATTCCTTGCTTTGTATCGTTCCTTCAAGGCTCTACCAAAGAATAAGGCTCTCATCAAGTATTTGTCAGAAGATGGTATCAAGGCTGGTATGTTGAAGACCGAAGAGTATTACATGGCTAATAATAACCGTGAAATGCCTAAAGCTATTGAGCCTCTCTACTTCGTAACAGATGAGAAGATGAACTCTTGTGACCTTACTGATAAGGGTACAGCTTGGTTAGCTAATAAGGTAAATGATAATCAACTATTCGTATTGCCAGACATCACAACAGAGCTATCTGTACTTGAGAAGCAGAAGGATGACAAGTTAATTGATGAGCAAACATACATCGACCAGAAGGATGCCCTAATGGCACATTATGGTGTACAAAGCGAACGTGTACATACATTGCAACAGCTATTGAAGGCTTACACCATGTTTAACAAGGATGATGAGTATGTCGTTCTGAATGGTGAGGTTAAGATTGTTGATGAGCAGACTGGTCGTATCATGGAAGGTCGTCGTTGGAGCGATGGCTTGCATCAAGCTGTTGAGGCAAAGGAGCATGTAAAGGTGGAAGCCGCTACACAAACATTCGCAACCATCACATTACAGAACTACTTCCGTATGTATCACAAGTTAGCAGGTATGACGGGTACTGCTTCCACAGAGGCAGGTGAGTTCTGGGACATTTACAAGTTAGATGTTGTTGAAATTCCGACAAACCGCCCTATTCTTCGTAAGGATATGGAGGATCGCGTATATAAGACAGCACGTGAGAAGTATGCTGCAGTCATCGATGAGGTAGAGACAATGAGAAACCAAGGTCGTCCTTGTCTTGTTGGTACTACATCTGTCGAAATCAGTGAGTTACTAAGTAAGATGCTTACCATGCGTAAGATACCACATCAGGTATTGAATGCTAAACAGCATTTGAAAGAAGCTCAGATTGTTGCCGAGGCAGGACGTTCAGTAGATGGACTCGGTGCAGTAACTATCGCCACTAACATGGCTGGTCGTGGTACCGATATCAAGCTTACGAAGGAAGTAAAAGATGCAGGCGGTTTGGCAATTATTGGTACCGAGCGTCACGAAAGTCGTCGTGTAGACCGTCAGCTTCGTGGTCGTGCAGGTCGTCAAGGTGACCCAGGTTCATCAGTTTTCTATGTATCTCTTGAAGATAAGTTGATGCGTCTCTTTGGTTCTGAGCGTATTGCAAAGGTCATGGACAAGCTAGGCTTCGAAGATGGTGAGCGTATTGAGAGTTCTATGATTTCAAATAGTATTGAGCGCGCCCAGAAGAAGGTTGAAGAGAATAACTTTGGTATCCGTAAGCGTCTGTTGGAATACGATGATGTCATGAACAAGCAGCGTACAGTTATTTATGAGAAGCGTCGTCATGCTCTTATGGGTGAGCGTATCGGTATGGATATATCCAATATCATTTGGGACCGTTGCGTAAGTATCATCGAGCATAATGACTATGAGGGCTGCAAAGAAGAGTTCTTAAAGATTCTCACCATGGAATGTCCTTTCACCGAAGAGGAATTCACAGGTACAAATCAAGAGGAGCTTGCAGAGCGTAGTTTCCAACAAGCTATGGAAGCATTCAAACGCAAGACGGATCGCATCCAAAGCGTAGCATGGCCTATTATCAAGGACGTATATGAGAAACAAGGTGCAATGTATGAACGTATTATGGTTCCTATCACAGACGGAACACGCGTTTATAACATTCCTTGCGACTTGAAGGAAGCATACGAAAGCGAGGCAAAGTCGGTTGTAAAGCAGTTCGAGAAGGTAATTCTTCTCCATATCATCGATGATGATTGGAAGGAGAATCTCCGTCAGTTGGACGACTTACGTCACTCTGTACAGAATGCTTCTTACGAACAGAAAGATCCATTGCTCATCTTCAAGCTAGAGAGTGTGAAGTTGTGGGATAATATGATTGACGATATGAACAATCGTACAGCGAGTGTTCTCATGCGCGGTCAGATTCCAGAGATGCAACAAGCTGATGAAGTTCAGGAAGCAGCGCCAGAACAACACAGCCAGCGTTATAATGAGGAGAAGGTGGAACTTGATGATCCTAACCAGCGTGCTGCTGCACAACAGGATACACGCGAAGGAGCTCAAGAGATAAATCGCACTCCTTATCACGCAGAAAAGACTCCACGTCCTAACGATCCATGTCCATGTGGTAGTGGAAAGAAGTTTAAGAATTGCCATGGTCGCAATATCGATTAATAAACTCACAAAGAATTTCGGGGATAAGACAGTTGTGTCTATCCCCGAATTTTGTTTTCCAGCTAATGAGATTATAGGTTTGGTTGGAAATAATGGTGCAGGGAAAACCACGCTTTTTCGTTTGATCCTTAATCTACTGAAAGCCAATGGAGGTTCAGTAGATTTCCTTTTCGAGGAATGTCAAGAAGATTCACCAGCAGATGGACTTCCCCCCACTCCTTCAACAAAGTCGATTGCAAATTACGATGACGCATGGAAGAGCCATATAACAGCCTATTGGGATGAGGCTTTCCTCATAGAATATCTCACAGCCGAGGAGTTCTTTTCATTTATTCTTAAAGCGCATAACATTCAAACAATAGGATTGAAGGAAAGGCTTGAGGATTATAGGGAGTTTCTAAGCGACGAAATCCTTGGACAAACAAAATATATTCGTGAGCTATCGGCGGGTAACAAACAAAAGGTTGGAATTGTTGCGGCTTTACTCCCTAAGGCAAGTGCCGTAATTCTTGACGAACCTTTCAACTTCCTTGATCCCAGTAGTCAGAATCTTCTCAAAAAGTTGTTAGTCGATTACAAAAATAAGTATCATGCCTCTGTCATCATCTCTAGTCACAATCTTCAACACACAATAGATATCAGTGACAGAGTTGTCTTGATGGAACATGGGGAGATTATCAAAAACATCGATCCTATCACCCCTGAATCAACAAAGATTTTAAGTGAATATTTCAGATCCGCTCGGACGTAATTTTGAGTTTAAATATGTAAACTCGAAAAAACGTACCTCCATTTTACTAAAAACGTACCTCCGTTTTCGATAAAATGTACCTCCGTTTTTAGTAAAATGGAGGTACGTTTTTTGTAAATCCTATATATGATTGATTTTCAACGAATTATAAAGCTCCTAATTTTACATATAAATTGGCACCTTTAGGCACGTCAAAATGACTAGAATTTCCAGCGCATTTGCAGTTCTAAATCGGACTTTGTAGAACCATTAATCTGTTGCAAACCTGATGAAATCTTATCACGATCAAAGTAGCTGGTTGTAGAGGATTGGAGGATTAGGGCTAGATTAGGAGATAGTTCTGCCCGTGCAAAGAGAGCATAATGTAAACCTATCCCATAGAATGAAGGAAAGGAAAACGAATAAAGCGGTCGACGCTCATAGATATAGATGCGTGAAGAGAAATCATCAGTGTGGAAGTATCCGAGTAATGCTGTGAGTTGAAGCCGAGAGTTGGGTATCCACGTAACGTTCTCGCTCGCCATGTATCCAATACTATTATTGAGGTAATGGCATGCTGATATATCGAATTGTGTTTTACTAACCCACGTTTTTGCCTTATAGTTCAATGTTAATCGGCCACGCTGAGTAATCTCATTGATAAGTGCAGCCTTATTAAAATCGTCTTTCTCTCTCAACTTTAATTTATATCCTGCACATAAGGACCAAACTTTATGTATGTAGTATATATTTAGAACGTTATCCCAAGTACGACTAGCAGTATGCGATCCAAAACGAGGATGAGAAAAATAAGAATAATCAGTATAGACAATGAGTGAAAGTCCATGTTTTACTTCCCAATTAGTTCCTAAGAGCAATCCACTTTCATTCTGAATCTTCCCTCCTTCGGCAAAACTACGTGCGAACAATCCCGTATAATCATAACGATAGTAACGTTGCATGGCTAATAATGATAAGTTCGACTTCACTTGAACAGAAATGTTATTGATTGTAGCCAATGTCCCTCCATTGCTGGTTGCAGTCTCACCTGCCAAACTCCAACGCTTACGCATATAGCTATAGTTTATACCAACATTCCAAAAGTCATTGCCCGATGGCGCATAACGACGATAATACAGGTTCGTGTTAGGATTAAGAGCTTTATCAAAGTGAGTGAAGAGTGCGGTCAATCCAAGAGCCCAACCACCACATCGCCAATTAAGATTACCTCCCGTTGTGAATTGGGAAGCGTTATCTTTCCGTTCCATCTCCTTCGCTGTGCGGTGATAGCCAGTGTTTAGAATCGTCTTTATATCTCCGTTACTTGTTAATGTTGCGTCAATCGTCCGATACGAGAGGAATGTGGTTAGATCCAAGTTGTGAGCAAGTTCGATGGTTGCTGCTGCTCCCTGCAAATAGTTTATCGAAGAGCGGGAAGAATATACCCGAATCCCATTATTCTGTCTGCCCAACGTTGACAAAGCGGCATATTTACCAAAGCTCAAATTATTATTGATGACTAGTCCTTGTCCGAAACTTAGTTTGTATCTTCCCAGAACCAAGTCCTTTATCTTTCCCAGTTTACGAAGTTGGATATAAAAACTATAGTGGTCATATCCAAACTTATTCTTATTGGAGAAGAAGGGTTCGCCCGCATCTTGTGCCCCTATCAAACCTATTTGAAAGTAATCATTGTAATGGAAATTATACCTAAAAGAGTGTTTATACGGATAGCCGAGATAGCCATTTATATCGCCTTTCCGCTGATAGAAAGGGGCTTTGAAAGTAAAGAGTAACGTGTGATGCCCTTTGCTCAGGATTTCTTTCAGACTGGGAAATGGTTTATTATCACTTACTGGCGACAGATAAACAAAGTAAGAGAGTAATTGTCTTCGCTGGAAGTCTAAGGACTCTATCATGGATAGCTCGCCTAACGTTCGCATCCCATGGTATTGATATACATACGCTTGGATATCTTCTATTTGTTGGGCATTCAAGAAAGGAATACGCTCTAAGTCTTCACGTGTCGCAGTATTGAGGTCTAATGGGTGTTCCAACAATTCGGACAATATTGCAAAGATTTCCTCTTTATCTGACTCATTGATATCACTCTCTGCATAAAACTGTTCAAAACATTCCTCCCATGTCATGTTTTGCTGTGCAATGATAGGGATGGTGGAGCATAATATCAAACAAAAGAGTATTAGCCGCTTCATAGACGTAAGGTTTTAAATGAGTGTGATTAGGTAAAAGGTGGCTCAATCCTAACAGGATAAAGATTGTAGAGAAAAGGCAGAAAAAGACTTCTACTTTAAGAAGTAATATGCGGTATAACTACCTTTCTTATAAGGTTTATCTGGTGTGAGTCCTTTTTTACGAAGTGCGTAAAGTTCGTAAGCCTCCTTATAATATTGAGGACGGAGACTATCTACTGGGTAATATTGCGGTAGGTAACGCACAAACTCTTGAAGGTTACGATCAAGGAGGAAGCCTATTAGCTGGTAGTTAGCAGAAGTGTGGGTTACCTTTTGCAGAATACTATCGGGCTGGAGCCATGAATGAACTTTGCCAGGACGTAAGACCCTCCCCTCTCCAACTAAGGGATAGTAGAATAGACTATCAGCTAAGTGTCCTCTACGTGCAACCGCATACACTGTCAACATCGAAGTAACGGAATCGGTATGTGGCATAGTCTTCACGACTTGTAATGCGCCAGCATAATCTCTCTTATCTATCAAAGCCTCTACCTTTGCACGCTGGTGATAATATTTATCGGTATTGCTGAAGAGTCCTGTGAGCAAGAAGAACGAAAGGAAGATAGCTAAACTCATCCATGTTAATTGAGAGAATATGCCAAAACTACGTAACTCTGGTTCATAAGGCTCAAATCGCTTTGTCATTATTACGATAATCGCATAAAGGATAAGCAATAATGGAGCTATCCACAACCAACTGCCCAAAGTAACCCCAGTAGCGGTTGGTCTAATATCCGATACTATTGTCAAAAGAAGGAAAGAGGGAAAGTAGGTTAAAGCATAGCCACGCTTAGAGAGTTTCGTCCAGGAACTGATACCTATTTGCAATAACTTTAAGGTAATCGTTATCAGTACTGCACCCAACAAAGGATTATAGAACGTTTGTCCCCCTGACGCTAAGTACTGTACAATCGTCATCACATCTGCTTGAAAGAAATAGAGATAGCAGAATGAGAATAAACAAAACAAAACAGCACATACTATGCGTATAAACCTACTTTCCATCATCTACTTACTTCTTTTTCAATACCACTGCACTGCGAGCAGGAATATATAACTTGAGCCATCCCTTATGTTGATCGGTATAAAGAGGGTCAGGGTTGGTGAAATGCTCTACAGAGTCATCAGCAAAGCCATTGCCTCCAAACTCTTTCGCATCTGAATTTAACTCTACAACATAAGAACCGTCTGGTACTAAGAACCCATAATCAGCATAAGAACGAGTTGGTGAGAAGTTGAATACAAACAATAGTTCTCCCCTACTGAAAGCTAATATTTGATCTCCGTCGTTATGCCATATCTCTTGTAAAGGTGTTGTATTAAATTTCTTCTCGCTCTTTATAACCTCTAACATCTTACGATCGAAGTCACCAAGATAATGATAACAAAGTTCTTTATTATCCACGAGATTCCACTGTCTACGAGCATACTTATAACTCCAACCATTGCCCTCACGTGGGAAATCAATCCATTCTGGATGACCAAACTCATTACCCATGAAGTTGAGATAGCCACCATTCATAGCGGCAATAGTTGCCAAACGAATCATCTTGTGCAATGCAATACCACGATGAGCCATTTCATTCTCATCTCCCTTACGGAAATGCCAATACATATCAGCATCTATCAAACGGAAGATAATCGTTTTATCTCCAACAAGTGCTTGATCATGAGATTCACAATAGGAAATGGTTTTCTCATCCGCACGTCGGTTCTTTATCTCCCAATAGATAGATGATGGTTTCCAAGCCTCGTCAGGCAATTCTTTAATGGTCTTAATCCAATAGTCAGGGATATTCATTGCCATACGATAATCAAAACCATAGCCACCATCCTTAAACTTCGCAGCTAATCCAGGCATACCAGATACTTCTTCTGCAATCGTGATAGCATGCTTGTTTACTTCGTGAATAAGACAATTAGCAAGCGTCAGATAACAAATGGCATTATCATCCTGATGTCCATTGAAGTAATCACCATAGTCACAGAAAGCTTCGCCCAAACCATGACTATAATAAAGCATGGAAGTTACACCATCAAAGCGGAAGCCGTCAAAGTGATACTCGTCTAACCAATACTTACAATTAGACAATAAGAAATGAAGTACATCATCCTTACCATAATCAAAGCATAAAGAATCCCAAGCTGGATGTTCGTGTCGATCACCTGGATAGAAGTATTGGTTAGGATCACCAGCAAGGTTCCCTAGTCCTTCCACCTCATTCTTTACAGCGTGCGAATGGACTATATCCATAATAACCGCTATCCCATTGCGATGTGCTTCATCAATAAGTGCTTTCAGCTCTTCGGGAGTACCAAAGCGCGAACTAGCCGCAAAGAAAGAACTAACATGATAACCAAAGCTACCATAATAAGGATGTTCTTGGATTGCCATAATCTGAATAGCATTATAACCATCCTTTATAATACGTGGCAGAACATTCTCACGGAATTCTGTATATGAACCAACCTTCTCTGCATCTTGTGACATTCCAATATGACACTCGTAAATCAGTAGAGGATCGGTGCTAGGTTTAAAGTTCTTCTTCTTCCAAACGTATGGTTCTTCAACATTCCATACCTGTGCAGAGAATATCTTTGTATTCTCATCTTGTACAACACGCTGTGCCCAAGCTGGAATGCGCTCTCCTTCTCCACCATTCCAATGAACTCGCATCTTATAGTATTGTCCATGCTCCATTGCATGAACAGGAAGACGCAACTCCCAGTTACCTGTGCCTTCAATACGCTTACATTTGTAAGAGGGTAACTCCTTCCAACCATTGAAATCGCCGACAAGATAGATATCTGTAGCGTTAGGTGCCCACTCCCTAAAGACCCAGCCTTCATCGGTAAGATGTAGACCATAATAGTTATATCCATTGGCAAAATCAGAAAGGGTCATCTTCCCGTCTTGCGTCAGTTGCTTGATTTTCCAAAGCGCATGCTCATGCCGCCCACGTATAATATCTTCATACGGAGACAAATATGAGTCATTCTTAACAAGCCCAATATGAGCCGGTGCGCTCTTACTCTTCTTTACAACATCTTTAGGTGCACTCTTAGTTATACTCTTCTTTGTAACCATGGTAAATGTATTTTGTTCGTTATTATATCTTTAAGTTAAGCTAGTTGACGTGACGTTTTCCATTTTCATAAAATCCGATGGCAGTAATCTTACCATTCTTGTCTCGCTCTATGAACTTTCCGTCACGTTGGTTGTCCTTATAGTTGCCTTCAAAGCGTACGCCATTAGCAGTTTCTTCAATAGCACTACCATTTCGTTTACCATTATGATAGTTTCCCTTGAACTTGCTTCCGTCAACATAGTGAATGATAACAAGCCCTTCAACTTCACCATTCTTGAACTGCCCTTCATAGACGTCCTTATTCTTCTTAGTCAACTTTCCTTGCCCATTCTGCAAATCCTTTTCCCAATAACCTGTATATATATCCCCATTATGCCAGGACATCGTACCAAAACCAGACTTCAATCCATTCAAGAAATGACCTGTGTATTGATCTCCATTCTTATATTGGAAAATACCTTGCCCTGTGCGCTGACCATCTACATATTCGCCTTCATAAACCTCGCCATCCTTGAACTTGTAGATACCCTTACCATTCTGAAGGTCGTTCTTCCATTCGCCATCGTATTTATCACCATCCGAATAGATATAAACGCCCTTGCCTTCTTTCATGTTATTAACCCAGTTACCCGTAAACGAAGAATGATCCGTCCACTTAAAACAACCGTCTCCGTTCTTCATATCATTTGCCCACATACCATCGTATGAGGCTCCATTTGCGAAGATATACTTACCAGCTCCACTGCGTTTATCATGTTCCCAATTACCAATATACTTGTCTCCATTGTAATAAAACATGGTGCCTTGACCTTGTTGATAATCTTTATACCACAAGCCTTCATATCGGTTTCCATTCGAAAAATAAAAGGTTCCCATTCCATGTTGCTGATTCTGGAACCATTGTCCAACATACTTCTCACCATCAGCAAAGATATAAGTACCATCCCCATGGCGCAAACCTTTCATATACTCGCCTTCATAGACATCCTTATTCTTGTAGACCGTCTTACCTTTACCATTAGGCTTCCCTCGGAACATCTGCCCATGGTAATTCCCCCCATCACTGGTAACACACGACCCTATCTCTATCTTCTGCGCAAAGACTGAAAGAGAAGTTAGAAGTAATAGTAATATAATAAGATATCTATTTCTCACGCCAATCAGTTTTAAAGTAATTGTACAGGCTTAAACACCCGACGTTTGCAAAGATAAAGAATTTCAATGAAAGTCACAAATTAATAAATCCTTTTTAAAGCTGTATCTTCAAACTTTTAAGCAAGGGCGTGAATCAACATCAGTATTAAAGATCAATGGGCAAAGGCAAAACTAATACTTAAAGTTACCAAAGCATAATACTTTTATTTTATACAAAAGCCCCACCCCGTTAGGCGCCCCCTCTCTGTAGGAGAGGGGCTGGGGGTGAGGCCGTACCACGAGAGCGAGAGAACCAAATTAATACACTAGTTTTGAAAGACATTAATTTCACAATTAATATAATCGATTGTCTTATTACAGAACGATTGATACCCTGAATCAATCTAAAAATGCCCCCGTGGTAAAAGCCTCCCCAAGCCCCTCCGAAGGAGGGGATGTCCATAACCCTACTTACATGCTTTCATTCGTTTCAAACTATATCCAACAAAGACATCCCCTCCTTTGGAGGGGCTTGGGGAGGCTTTCTTGGGTGGGGCTTTTACCCTGCCTGCGGTCCTGTGTGGTCTTCACTCCCCTCTCCATTCGGAGAGGGGACGGGGGTGAGGCTTTCTTTCTTCTTCACCGACTCATAAGAGTTCGTACCCAACTCTCGCTTCAATTCCGTTCCCGGCGTGAAGACTACACGAGGCTTAATTGTCTCAGTCTTAAAGGCTTTTTCAGTTTCTGCACCTTTGCTCGACAGCGTAACACGCATCGAACCAAAATTACCTAACTGAATGCTGAAACCATCACGGAGATAATGTGGCAGACAATCAATGAAGTTATACAGCACGTTCGACACATCACCACGTGTCAAGGACGAACGCCCCGCAATGTCACGTGCAATGTCGTCGAGCGACTTATGCCCAAGGTTAACAGGGTTAGCATAAAACTTCACTTCCTCCCGCTTCTGCGGATTTTTCTTTGGTACTAAACGAATTTTCATGATTCTTTCGACTTTAAATTATTAATACTATTGTTGTTTATCATAGCGTAGGGCAGCACGCCTCTGCAGCTTTCTTCGTGCATCTTCATGCTGCCCCATTCTATTTTCTTGGTTTGTTTCCTCCCTTTCATCGTCTCTTCTTCCTCCTTTCAGCACCCTCTTTCCGCTGGATACGTATTCCCTTGCTGCGCAATGCGTATCTACGTGCTGTTAGATACGGTGAGCGCTGCTGCTGAATGCGGTGAGCGCTGCCGTTAGATACGCATCTAACGGCTGCGCAATGCGTATCTACAAGTAGCTAAATACGCATCCGCCAGCACGTAGATACGGTGAGCGCAGCAACGGAATACGCATTCAGCGGACCCCCTGTCCGTTAGGCACTCCCTCCCCCTTCGGGGAGGATCGGGGTGGGGCTTCTTAGAGGGCGACACCTGTAAAGGGGCAATCGCGAGAACTACTGAAGCGCCCCCGCCCTGAACCCGAAGCCGCGGTAGTCGCTGTACGCGCTGACGCCACCACTGCCGAAGCTCAGGCCGTACGCGCTGTCACTGTCCCATGGGTTAGCACTTGACGACCAATAGTAGCCTATGCCGCCAACGTTGTACAGCTGACCATACCTGTAGTAACCCAAGGCGGGCAGGTAGAAATATTTGTTTGCATCGGATGCAGAAGGAAGGCCAGAGTTGTTGATACTACTGCTGGGGTTGCTGTACTGCTTCCATGTTGTACGTAAGTCAGTAGAACCATCAGCGGATTTCTCTGTATCGTAATGATTCTCTGCCAGTAGTACAGACTTCTTCTTAAACCACATGCCGCCTTTATATAAATGACCCATAGTAGTCCATAATTCATCTCCATCCCAACGTGGATCACCGTACATACAGTACCAAGACATCTCGTTAATGTTAGGGAGGTCTTTACATGAAGTGTGGGTAGCAGGATTACTTACGCCATAACCTGGGTAATACCCGTTATACCAACGATTGTTAGTATCGCTGCTGTTCTGGGGATAGTCGTTACTGCTACCACCATTAATCTTTGGCTGGCTGCTACTATGACCAGCCCAGTATTGATTCTGTGCATCCCACATATAGTAATGGGTGCCGTCGTAATCATGTGGGTCAAGATTAGCAGTTATATCCTGAATTGAACCAGCTGTACAGTTTAGCGTAATGATCTTTGATACTGTTCCCTCTATCGGTCCAGCAGGGTTATCTGTTGTATTGCGAAGCCAATAGCGAACACGGAAAGTATGTGTGCCTGGAGCTACGACTGCGTAGGCTGCATTCTTGCTCATATCATCAGCAGAATTATCGATTGCAAAGCCTGAACCAGTTGTTACGGTGATTGTCTTTGAGCCGCCTGAAGCGAGGGTGAGAGCCCCATTGGCAGCAATATTGTAAGTACCAGCAATATCGTCGTCGCTCATAATCTCAACCTTAATCAACTTACTGCGATTTACGTATGGGTTACTTGAGCGAGGAATGAAACAGAGATAAGCAGCTTTGTGATTAAGGGTGAATTTATAATTACTGCCTGCTTTGTTACCTGTTGCGATACCGAAATCACCCGATTCCCCTGCATGGTCAAAGTTATTTGGTGCAGATTGTGTTTGTGTAGTCTTTATCTCTACTTGTGGTTGTGTCCCCGAAACAGCCTTGTTTGTGTAGAGAATATCGTGTGTAGCACCAGTATAAGTACCCGAAAGAGCAAACACTCCTTGTGCCTTATTAGTAGCAACAGGGAATGTTACAGCTCCACTCTGTTGCCAGTGTCCTCCATCGTCCTTTACCCATATCTTGTCTGTGCTGCTCCAATTTACAGAAGCATCCGAACCCTTTGTATGATTAAGAATTGCGGTACGTGTTGTGGCTTCCGTTTGAGAAGTGCCTGTAAAGACAGTTGCGCCAGCAGGAGTGTTATCTTTCTTTTGCTTTTCATTCTGTGCAACATCGTCATTCGCACAGCTAGCAGCAAACAATAATGCTGCAAAGCCATAACATAGACTTCGCATTGCTGAACCGATAGTTGTTCTCTTCATAAACTTATTCATTTTAGTTTTCCTTTCTTATAATCTTTAGTCCTTTTCTGTATTGTCCCAAGAAAAGCCTTCCTGGTCTTCGTCTTCTTCTTCGTTAAAGAAGTTACGCTTTGCATCGCCCGTTACCGTTCCTGACTGAATCTTTCCAGCATTACCACTGGCATTGCCTAACAGGGCTTCTGTCTCCGTGCAAATAATGTTGCATTGAGGCTTTTGATAAATCTTTCTTTCAGTTGCTATCATTTTGTTTTTAATTTAAAGGACACAGAGTTAATGTATCCATTGTTTTTATTGATTAAAAATAGTTGTTATTTCGTGCTTAATTTTTCTATATTTCGGTTTAGGTACGGACACAAAAAAAGAACAAAGGAAACTCCTAGAAGTCCTTTGTTTACAGGGTTTGCGGTACGCTTCGCGCGCGTACGAGAGAAGAAAAAATGTGTAATTTACGCCTGCTCTACTAGAGAGAGAGAGAGAGAGAGAGAGAGTATACAAATATTTGGAACTACCAAATAATTCGCTATCTTTTTCTCGTTTTTAGATGTTAAAGAATCCAACGCAACAACACGGCTTACACCTTTATTATATAAGGCGCAAACGTTAGCTTGATTGAAATTCGTTGTTTGTAACATCATTATTAATTGGGTTAATTCTCACTCAACGGGCGCAAAGGTAAGAAGAAATATTGGAATAATGCAAGAATGAGGGAATTAAATATGAAAATAATAAAGAAAAGGATGTTTTATCAAGACTTATCCACGCTTTAACCCTTGCAATGCTGCACCAATAGCCGTACAATACTCCGAATATTTGGGAATAATAAATCGAACATCATAAATCTTCTCCATGACTGGAAAGAGCAATTCGCATTGTGGTAACAACGTGAGATTACCTATCAGAACAAAATCACGAATATCACTATTTAAGGAGCTTAAGATTGTTGCAGAACCTATTGATTGCAACACTAAACCTATCAAACCAAGAGCAATATCCTCCCTACTAGCATTTACTTGTGCATTTGCAAACAAAGACGCTGTTGCATCCATGGGCAAACCTGGTAGTGGACTCGTTGATATATCTTTTATCTGAAGATTAATGCGTGAGATGTCTCCTTTCATTGCCAAAGACACAACTTCTTTGACATCATCTGTCTGTAATAACAACCGAGAAAGCCCACTTAAAGTACCGCCTCCAATACCAATACCACCAATGTGACGGATTTCATTGCCATCACAAAGCACTAAAGAGGTTCCTGTACCCATAGAGACAACTATCATCCGTTGAAGTTTCGACTCGAACTGAGCTCCCAAACCATCAGCTAAAAACTCATCAGCCTTTGCTGTCGGAAGTCCATAAACAGGCTTATTAACATAATGAGCACCAACTCCAGTCAACATCACTTGCTCTACATCTGATAAATCAATCTTATTATCATACAAGTATTTACCAAATGCACCATACAAGGAAGTCACAGGGTCAGTAGCCTTTATACGTAAAGGTTTAACGACCTTCCCTTCTCTAATTCCAACAATCTTCGTTGTTGAAATCCCCACATCAATTCCAATGGCAATCTTCATACACCTTATATAATTAGGTTACAAAGATACAAAAAACTTAAGAGTAGGGAACTATCAGAGAGAGTTTTTGCAAAAAAACACTCAAAACATTTCTCTATTAAGCTGAAAATGAGTATCTTTGCAATCCGAAATAATGAGAGAATAAAGAATTAAACATAAAAAGAATAAAAAGGAAATGACGAAAGCAGACATTATCAATGAGATTGCAACATCAACTGGTATTGCCAAGAAAGACGTTTCAGCTGTAGTTGAATCATTCATGGATGCAATCAAAGATAGCTTATTAGGGAAGAAAGAGAACGTATATTTACGTGGTTTCGGTAGCTTTATTATTAAGCATCGTGCAGAAAAGACAGCTCGTAACATCTCTAAGAATACGACAATCACAATCCCTGCACATGATTTCCCAAGCTTCAAGCCTGCAAAGACTTTCATTGAGGATATGAAGAATAAGTAAACATAAATATTATAACAATTTAAAACATTAAAGCTATGCCAAACGGAAAAAAGAAAAAGGGACATAAGATGGCTACGCACAAGCGTAAAAAGAGATTAAGAAAGAACAGACATAAGAGTAAGTAAGCCCCATAGGCTGAAAGCACTTATTACGACTTTCAAACATGACGGGGCGTGTCATCGCAATTAATTCCAACCATGGAATGCGACGGCAGGTTCCGCCTTTTTTATTACCTATAAATATCATGTAGTACGATTAGGTGTATTGTTTATTACCACAAATCATAACGTATAAAACATTTATAGCTAACTTATACGATCCTATACTATCATGATGTTTATAACAAGAGAAGATAGATGACAAGCGAAGTAATTATTGATGTCCAACAGAAAGAGATTTCGATAGCACTACTCGAGGATAAGCGTTTGGTTGAATATCAACGTGAACCAAGAGAAGCTAGCTTTTCGGTTGGAAACATCTACGTGGCAAAAGTAAAGAAGCTGATGCCAGGGCTAAACGCCTGCTTTGTAGATGTAGGTTATGAGCGTGACGCCTTTCTTCATTATCTAGACTTAGGGAGTCAATTCAACTCCTACGCCAAATATCTGAAACAGGTTCAGAGCGATCGTAAAAAACTTTATCCCATTCAGAAAGCCAATCATCTCCCTGACATACAAAAAGACGGCACGATACAGAATGCCTTGCAAGTAGGTCAAGAAGTATTGGTACAAATTGTCAAAGAACCCATTTCCACCAAAGGACCGCGTCTTACAGGCGAAATATCATTCGCTGGTCGCTACCTGGTGCTTATACCTTTTGGGCATAAAGTCAGTGTTTCATCTAAGATTAAGAGCGGCGAAGAACGAGCACGCCTAAAGCAACTCATCCAAAGTATCACTCCAAAGAACTTTGGCGTAATTGTTAGAACAGTAGCTGAAGGCAAGCGTGTTGCAGAACTTGATGCAGAGATGAAAGTCCTTCTGAATCGTTGGAATGAAGCTATCACGAAGGTACAAAAGACACAAGAGCGTCCTCAATTAGTATTTGAGGAGACTGGACGTGCTGTTGCTATGTTACGTGATCTCTTCAACCCAACCTACGAGAACATCTATGTCAATGATGATGACATTTGCACAGCTGTACGCCACTATGTTTCTCTAATAGCCCCTGAAAAGGCAAGCATAGTGAAGAAGTACAATGGAAAGGTGCCTATCTTTGACAATTTCGATGTTACAAAGCAAATCAAGTCTAGCTTTGGCAAGACAATCAACTACGGGCATGGTTGTTACCTCATCATCGAACACACAGAGGCTATGCACGTTGTTGATGTAAATAGTGGAAACAGAACCAAGGAGAAAGCACAAGAGCAGAACGCACTTGACACAAACCTTGGAGCTGCCGACGAATTAGCACGTCAACTTCGATTACGTGATATGGGAGGAATCATCGTCGTTGACTTTATAGACATGAATCTTGCTGAAGACAGACAGATGCTTTACGAACGTATGTGTAAGAACATGCAGAAGGATAGAGCCCGTCACAACATACTTCCATTAAGTAAGTTCGGCTTAATGCAAATCACTCGACAACGTGTTCGTCCTGTAATGGATGTTGACGTAGATGAGGACTGCCCCACTTGTTTTGGAACAGGTAAGATTCACTCAAGTATCCTCTTTACTGACCAGCTAGAGCGAAAGATTGATCGCCTTGTCAATAAGGTAGGAGTAAAGAAATTCTACTTACACGTCCACCCATACGTAGCTGCTTACATTAACAAGGGTTTCATCTCGCTAAAACGTAAGTGGCAAATGAGATACGGATTAGGCGTAAATATTATTCCTTCACAGAAGCTAGCTTATTTGCAATATGAGTTTTATGATGCAAACAAGCAGTTTATTGATATGAAGGAACAGAGCGATAAATCATAAGTCGCTCATAAGTCATTAGATAAGAAAGAAAGGTAAAACAAGTAAGAGGTAAGCACAATCAAAGAGCTTATCTCTTATTTGTTTTTATAAGAGAACGAACTCACAACACACATCTCGTAATTGTTCTTCCTTAGTTCTCTTTTGTTTTTCTACATGCTCTGCATTCTTGTTGTACGTGCGTAATTCTATTATCTAAGTGTAATAATTCATTATCTAAGTCTGATGTACCTCTGACATCTCTTTCTTCCTTTCATAGAAAACCCTCGAAAGTTATTTTATTTAACTTTCGAGGGTTGATTAACTTGTCACATCCTTATAATGGTAGTGAGAGTTTTCTATACAACAACCTTAAACCGGATACGGAAGGCATGTTTTGATTCGTCCCAATTAGTACCTAACAATTCAAAGCGACCTATCTGACTCGTTGATCGGACATGCTTACCAATGCAAGGGCACACATCAAAGTCGCCTATTCGCACGAGTCGTAACATCTCGGAAGCATCATCTGGTAGCTTATCCAAGCTAACTCCTTCAGGAATATGATTCCTATCAACCATTTCGAACGTTACAGGCAAATCCTCTGCAATAAGGCGATTCATCTCATCAACAATAGCCTTCTCTTCCTTACGATTAGGTTTATGATCAAGGATGAATGTCATCTTACTCTTCTTTCGTTCAATATGTGCATTATTACTACGCTCCGCCCCAAACATACGAACCATGACTTGATTCAATAAATGTTCTGCTGTATGAGCCGGTGGGAATTCCTCCTTATTATGCGTATTCAATACATAGTCCATGGGCTTCTCCTTTACGTTAAACTTATATATCCTACCATAATTTGCCTCGACATCTAAGGCGACCTGTCCATCTCGTTTCAGTTCTACTGTCTTTGTAAAACCTGAAAGCAAATCGGTCATCTCTACTTCCCGCTCTGGTAATCCAAGGAAGTCGTAAGCATGCGCAGGAATGGTAACATTGATTTGCACACGTTTCTGATCGAAGTTCGCTACAACGAGTAACACTTCATCGTCAGCCTTGCGCAAGAAGACAAATTGTTTGCGAGGGTTGAACTGATAGCTTTGATTATTAACATACATGAGGTCGAATGTCAATCCTTCACGCACTGCCTTCTCGCGATTGCAGAAACGAAGCAGACCTTGATAGACCAATGATAACCTCTTCTCATCTGTTGTAAGTTCCTCGTGATTGAAGAAACCTTTATAAATAGCTTCACTCGTCCAATAGTCGAAGATAGTCGAACGACCATCACGTCCTGAGAAGCCCTCTTTATCCATACCCCGCTCGCCAAACTCTTGCCCTGCATAAACCATAACTGGATTTTGCTGAAGCAATGCGGAAACAATCATGCCCGGCACTCCTTTCCACGGGTTACCAGCAAAGAAGTCGGAGGCAATGCGCTGCTCATCATGATTCTCTAGGAAGTAAAGCATGTGGTCGCGTATATCGTCAACTTGCTGCCACTCGTGCGTGATAGAAGAAGCCGGACGCTCATCACAGATAACACCACGTATGCAATCATACATACCCACCTTATCATATAAGTAATCAAAGCCAGACTCAACATACATACGATACTGGTTAGGATCATATACCTCTCCGATGAATATCACGTCTGGATAACGCTCCTTAACCTGTTGTGTGGCGTATGACCAGAATTCGTGTGGTACCATCTCCGCCATATCACAACGGAAACCATCAATGCCTTTAGCCGCCCAAAAGAGGAGTATTTCAGTCATCTTCTTCCAAGTAGAAGGAATGGGATGATAATGATAACTACGCCCACCAGCATCACAATAGTCTACTCCATAATTGAGTTTCACCGTCTCATACCAATCATTCTGCTGTGGATGCGAATCGAAGCGATCGTTACCCGTGCACTTGGCTGGATATTCATGGTAAGGCTCCGCTCCGTGTGCATATTCATTCTCGGCTACCCCAGACAGGTCAAGTGCTTCACCCGGACAGTAATAGAAGTTGTTTTGTGGATCAAAATGCTTCCCTAAGTCATCGCCTTCTCCTAGATCACTCACTCCTTGCGGCTTTGCTATACTCTTATATTGACGTGCAACATGATTAGGCACGAAGTCGATGAGCATTTTCAGTCCTTCACAATGTGTTCTACTAATAAGAGCCTCGAACTCTGCCATGCGCTCATCAACATTAACCGCAATATCAGGGTCAATATCATAATAATCAGTAATGGCGTATGGGGAACCAGCGCGTCCTTTTACAACTCGTGGGTTCTGACAAGGAATACCGAAGGAAGAATAATCAGTACACGTTGCATGACGGATAACACCAGTATACCAAAGATGAGTGACACCGAAGTCATGAATGCGACGAAGTACCGACTCGTCGAAGTCATTCATCTTCCCTACCCCATTCTCTGCTAATGTACCATTCTCCTTTCTCGTAAGGTTCTTATTACCGAAAGTACGAGTGAAGACTTGATAAATAACTAATTTAGTTTTCATACAATGAATAAACAAAAGTCCCTCTTCCGTATCACTCCTAAAACAAGGAGGGGTTAAGAAGAGGGACTATTAGCTATAGTATTAAGCTATGCCGTGAGCATTAACATTTCTGTCAATACGTCCAAGCATACCCTGCAATGCTTTACCTGGTCCACATTCGATGAACTCATCAGCACCATCAGCAATCATGTTCTGGGCACTCTTCGTCCAACGTACACTTGAGGTGAGCTGAGCTATCAAATTCTTCTGAATCTCAGCTGGATCGGTATGTGGCAATGCATCTACATTCTGATAAACAGGGCACTTTGGAGCATTGAATTTAGTTGCCTCTATAGCTGCCTGTAATTCGTCTTTAGCTGGCTGCATCAATGGAGAGTGGAAAGCACCACCAACCTTCAATGGTAATGCGCGCTTAGCACCTGCTTCCTTTAACAACTCGCATGCCTCGTTGATAGCATCAACAGAACCTGAAATAACTAACTGACCAGGGCAGTTAAAGTTGGCTGCTACACAAACCTTACCTTCCTTTGACACTTGAGCACAAATCTCTTCAACCTTCTCGTCTGGCAAGCCTATAATTGCAGCCATAGTACCAGGGTTCTGCTCACATGCCTTCTGCATTGCGTTAGCACGAGCAGCAACCAACTTCAAACCATCCTCGAAACTTAATGCACCCGCAGCAACAAGAGCAGAGAACTCACCCAATGAATGACCCGCTACCATATCTGGCTTAAACTCGTCACCTAAGCAAAGGGCTGAGATTACACTATGAAGGAATACTGCTGGTTGAGTTACCTTCGTTTCCTTTAGTTGGTCATCAGTGCCTGCAAACATAATATCGGTGATCTTGAAACCAAGAATCTCATCTGCTTTATCGAATAATTCTTTCGCTAATGGGCTGTTCTCGTAAAGGTCCTTACCCATCCCAACAAACTGAGATCCCTGTCCAGGGAATACAAATGCTTTCATCTTATTTTATGCTTTAATTGTTAATACTTTCTGAGTGCAAAGATACAGAAAATTAAATAGATAATGAAGAATTACGCTCTAAAAGCAAAACTTATATCTTAAATAGCTATGCACAGAAGATGATACCCACATAAAACAATATGTATAACTATTGAAAGATGTAGTAATTTAGAGGGTATCGAACACTAACTTAAAGTAGGATTGACGTTTAACTTAAAGTACAAGCGACCTTTAACTTAAAGTACAAATGGCGATTAACTTAAAGTATCATACGATAAGAATTGGAACGAAGTTGAGCGTTGAACTTTCCATTTGAACAACAACCAAAAACATCTGACAAATTAATCTTTAAAGTATTCCCGTTTTACACTAATATTCACTATCTTTGCCCTACAATTATAATTAAAAACCAATAATCAATAAATAAAAACCCAAACTATGAGAATTAAAAAGACCTTTGCTGCAATACTCATTGCAGGCAGTTTCTTATTACCAACGAATGCTTTAGCACAATTCAATTGGCCTTACAAGATTGTTAACGGAAAGGCTATCACAGAGGTTCCTACCCGTCCTGCTGGTGAGCAAAGTGTTTTGAACCTTGCAACACCAAAGATGAAGGTTGTACGGGTAGCCTTCGTTGGACTTGGTATGCGCGGTCCAGGTGCCGTTGAACGATGGACGCATATCCCTGGAATACAAGTGATGGCATTGTGTGACTTTGAAAAGGATCGTGCAGAAAGGTGTCAGCAATATTTACGTAAGGCTAGCATGCCTGCTGCGGATATTTATTCGGGCGAAGATGGTTACAAAGAATTGTGTAAACGCAAAGATATAGACCTTGTTTATATTGCACCTGATTGGAAACATCACTTCCTGGTTGCAAAAGAAGCAATGACACATGGTAAGCACGTTGCAATAGAAGTTCCTGCAGCGATGAATATGTCAGAAATATGGCAACTCATCGAATTATCTGAGAAGAATCGACTACATTGTATGATGCTCGAGAACTGCTGCTATGACTTCTTTGAGTTGAACTCCTTAAACATGGCCCAAAAGGGTATCTTTGGTGAGATTCTTTATGTACAAGGAGCTTATCGCCACGACCTTACCCCGTTCTGGAATGCTTATTGGAAGAAGGATAAAGAGGATAAGTTAGGATGGAGATTGGATTACAACCAGAAGTTCCGTGGTGATATATATGCTACTCACGGCTTAGGTCCTATTGCACAAGTGTTGGACATTCACCGTGGCGATCGTATGAAGACGCTTATCGCAATGGATACAAAGTCTGTAAATGGTAAGATGCACGTTGAACAAATGAGCGGTGAGCCTTGTAAGGAGTTCCGCAATGGCGATCAAACCACAACGCTGATCAGCACAGAGAATGGAAAGGTGATTGAGATTATTCATAACGTAATGACTCCACAGCCTTACAATCGTATGTATCAGTTGACTGGTACAAAGGGCTTCGCTAATAAATATCCTGTTGAAGGCTATGCTTTATCATCTCAAGAACTTGCAAAAGCAGGTGTAACCCCTTCAGCAGATGACTTATCGGGTCACAGCTACTTATCGGGTAAGGATAGAGAAGCTTTGGAGAAGGCGAACGAAAGCCCTATCATCACAAAGTATGAGAAACAAGCGAAGGAAGTTGGTGGTCATGGTGGTATGGACTTCATCATGGATTCACGTCTAGTTTATTGCTTACAGAACGGCTTGCCATTGGATATTGATGTGTACGACTTAGCAGAATGGTGCTGTCTAGCCGAGTTAGGTTCTATCTCTATGGATAATGGTAATATTCCTGTGGAAGTACCTGACTTTACACGTGGTGAATGGAATAAGATTAAGGGCTTCCGTCATGCTTACGCATCTCCTGCTGACGAGGCACAAGCTAATGCTGATGCCGTTGCCTTTACGAACCAACTAAAAGAAAAGGGTAAGAAGTATTGGGAGAAGGTTGATAAAGCTGCAAAGAAGAAATAAGGTTTAGACCTTTGATATACAGAAAAGGTGCCACAACTGATAACTCAGTTACGGCACCTTTTTAAGTTATACTCAACTTAACCTCTTACTTTCTCAAGGCTAAATTGTAATTGTAATATTCAGTCTTACCCGTAATATCTTCTACAACCTCGATAAAGGGAGGGAAGTTGACATCCTCATGGTCAACAATGCCCTTCGTTTCAAGTATCTGAAGATTGCGCATTGGAGATAAATAGGTATCAAGCTCAAAGAATTGACCACGCCATATAAACGTTTTACGAATCTTATGGATTGACTGACGATAAGGGTCGGCTTGACGCATTAATGATTCATAGAGGTTATTATCAATCTGTCGCTCGGTAACTACCTGTGCATTGTTTGCTAAGGTCTTTTTCGTTGTACGAACATTAACAGAAACGCCGTTCAATGTACGACGACGAAGACGCACCTCACTACGTGGGTCGGAGGTGAGATAAGTTTGAATAATCTCACTTTCTATAGCATCAGGAATATCACCTGTAAGACGCACGATATATTTACGTTCTTCTACTATCTGCTGCGGAATCTCAAGTACATTCGATATCTCTTGAATAACACGATTGATCTTTGTATCAAAGTTCTCGTGGTTATTAATTACACGTAGATGAGGATGCTCTGACCAGGCTTGAATGACTTTCTTGTCAAGTTCACGTGCAAGCTCCAATCCCTCTGTACGCTCCGCATTGGTAGCCGTAGTGTAGAATTGTTCTGCACCATCAGCAGCACTGACAAGGTGAAGTACCGCATCATATCTAGCACGCAACTTCTCCGAACAAGTTCCAACGCCAGCCGTAATCTCCTTCCACATTTCTGGTTTCATATAAGCAGAAATATCCATCGTTCCACGATCACAAACGATGATGGTTGGAGTAGTAATTGTTTCGGCTATTCGCGTAAACTTATCCTCCAAAGCAAGCTGCATTTCTAGTGTCGCCTTCTCTCCTTCATAAAAGAAAGCGTGGTTATCCGTAAGGTAATCCATACCTGCTTGGCTAAAGAGCGTTGGCACTTCAGGAATAATAAACACCTTGTAACCGAGACTGGAGAAATGCTCGATAATCTTGACAAGTGCTGTCGTTTTTCCGGCACAAGGTCCGCCGGTAAGTACTATTCGTTTCATAATAAACTAATAAATCCCTTCCACCCGGAAGTGAAAGGGACTATTATCTAACATTACTGCTTTACAGTGCAAAATGTCATTTGTTGAATTACTCAGCTGCTGGAGCTTCCTCCTCTGCAACAGGTGCCTCTGCAGGCTGCTCTACTGGAGCCTCCTCAACAGCAGGTGCTGGCTGGTTCTCTGCAACAACAGTTACAGGAATCTTAACTTCAACCTCCTTGTGGAAGTGTACAGTAGCTTCAGAAGTACCAACCTTCTTCATATCGTGCATTGTAACAATCTTACGATCAATCTCAATACCACGCTTTGCAAGCTCTTCAACTACAGTTGCTGCGTTAACAGAACCGTAAGTTACACCAGTAGCTGATACCTTTGTTTCAATAACAAGTTCTACACCATCCAACTGTGATGCCTTCTTCTCTGCCTCAGCCTTAAGAGCTGCAAGCTTAGAAGCCTGCTGCTTTAAGTTCTCTGCCAACTGCTTCTTAGCTGAAGGAGATGCGATAACACCTTTACCTGTTGGAATGAGATAGTTACGACCGTAGCCGTTCTTTACATTAACGATATCGTTCTTGTATCCAAGACCGATAATATCTTCTTTTAATATAATCTCCATCTATTGACCTCCTTTTTACTTCATCAAATCGGTTACGTATGGAAGTAATGCAATCTGACGAGCACGCTTAACAGCCTGTGCCACACGACGCTGATACTTCAATGAAGTACCTGTGATACGACGAGGAAGGATCTTACCCTGCTCGTTAAGGAACTTCTTCAAGAACTCACCATCTTTGTAATCGATGTACTTAATACCGCTCTTCTTGAAACGGCAATACTTCTTCTTCTTTGTGTCGATAGAAGGAGCGGTCAAATAACGAATCTCTGATTTCTGCTCTGCCATGATTTAAGCCTCCTTTTTAGCTGCCCATTTAGCACGACGCTTCTCAGCATAAGCTGCTGAATACTTGTCTTGCTTAACGGTAATGTAACGAATAACCTTCTCGTCACGACGGAAGCCAGTTTCGAGAGTGTTAATAACTGATGGTTCTGCATTGAACTCTAACAATGCGTAGAAGCCTGATGACTTCTTCTGAATGTTGTAAGCCAACTTCTTAAGACCCCAAATCTCTTCGTTCAAGATCTCAGCACCATTATCAGTGAGCAGTGTCTTGAATTTAGCGACCGCTTCCTTCATCTGTTCGTCAGATAAAACGGGAGTCAAAATGAAAACGGTTTCGTATTGATTCATACTACTTAATTATATAAAATGAATTAAAAATGCACCTTGCATACGCAAATGCGACGCAAAATTACAACATTTCATGCAATTGACCAAATAATTTTAGTACTTTTGCTCATCGTATAGTACAATTACACGTTCAGTATGAGAAGATATATCAAATATTTAGGTCTTATTGCTATAGTTGTTGGCATCATCTTATTTGCAATACATGTTATTATTTCCTTCCAACGTAACACCCTCTTATTCTCAGGTTTAATATTGATCATTGGTGGAACTATTGCATTTATAAAAGGTAATAAACTTGATTTACCTTGAATTTAAACAACTAGTTAGATAACAAAGAGTAAAGCCCAATAGGACTTCATATTATGAAGAATCCTATTGGGCTTTTACTTACTCCTATTTAAATAGTTAATGTGCCATTAACCTTTAGTTTTTAATCCTCATCAGGTACAATAAGCTTGTAGCCTTTACCATGGATATTAATAATCTCAATCTGAGTATCAGGCTTCAAATGCTTACGGAGCTTTGTGATATACACATCCATTGAACGAGCATTGAAGTAATTATCATCAATCCAAATGGTCTTTAAGGCATAATCACGCTGGAGAATCTCATTAGAATGAGCACACAACAAAGCTAGCAATTCATTTTCCTTCGTTGTAAGCTTCGTCGTCTTCTCAGGGTCATTATCTAATGTCAATAATTGCTTCTGTGTATCGAAAGTAAACCGACCAATATTATACATAGTAGATTCTTTCGTCTTCTTCCCTCTTACTCGACGAAGGATTGCTTCAATACGGAAAACAAGTTCTTCCATAGAGAAAGGTTTGGTGATATAGTCATCTGCACCAATCTTGAAGCCCTCAAGTATATCTTCTTTCAGTTGTTTTGCTGTAAGGAAGATAATTGGAATTTCCGCATTTGCCTGGCGAATCTCTTGTGCTAATGTGAATCCATCTTTCTTTGGCATCATCACATCAAGTACACAAATATCATACTTATTCTTCAAGAAAGCCTTATAGCCTACTTCACCATCTGGGCAAAGGTCAGCTTGAAAGCCTTTTGCCTGTAAGTATTCACTCAATAGTGTTCCGAGGTTCTCGTCATCTTCACACAATAAAATCTTTAACTTATCATCCATAATCTATAACTTTTAATGTTTATTCTTATACTTCTTCTTCTATTTCTTCATCACGAATCACGGGAAGTTTTATAATAAACTTAGTTCCCTTACCAAACTCGCTTAACACTTTAATTTCTCCACCATGTAAATCAACCATTCTCTTTACATAGGCTAAACCTAAACCGAATCCTTTTACATCATGTCTATTACCAGTATGTACACGATAGAACTTATCAAAGATCTTCTTTAAGTTTTCTTTCTTTATTCCCATACCTGTGTCACGCACAGAAAGATAAAGGTGTTCATTCGTATTCCATGTCTTCAAATAGACATTTAATGGTTCGTCTGGCTTTGCATACTTGACAGCATTATCCAAGAGATTAAATATCACATTCTGGAAGTGCATCTCATCAACATACATAGTTGAATCAACTGCTTCAATCTCCGTATAGACTTTACCACCTGTATGTTCTACTCGCAGTGCGAAAGAGTGTGCAATAGTTTCAACCATCTCGTTTAAGTCTGTATATTTTTTCTTCAACACAGCCTTCTTCCTATCGTACATACTCATCTGCAATACTTTCTCAACTAAGAAACGAAGTCGCTTAGCCTCATCGTTGATTACACCTCCCAAGTGTTCCACCATCTTCGGACTCTTTTCCAAGCTCTTGTCATTCATCATCTGTGCTGCCAAAGAGATACTTGCAATAGGCGTCTTCAACTCATGTGTCATATTATTGATAAAATCGTTCTTTATCTCGCTATAACGCTTCTGACGGAAGATTGTCACAATAGTGAAGATAAAAGTTACCAACAACACAAACGTGAAGATGATTGAAGGTATCATAAAGCGAATACTAGAGAAGATGTAATTATTCATCTCAGGGAAGTGTACCTTCACAACTCCCATTCTACTCACTGGGTCATTACGGAATAACACCTGTGAGTAAGTATTCTCTTCCCCATCCGATACATAATCTGGACAACGATAGACTTCACGACCATCTTGCGTTGTAACAGTAAAATGATAGGGGATGTTAATACCATTATTCATCATCTCCGCCTTTAAATCTTGGTCTAACAATTTAAAGTTAATACGTTGTTTTAGAGGCTTATCTGATGCTGAATAAAGTATATTATAGACCACCTCCTCGAGCATTGCTTTCTGATAGACATAACGATTACGAACAATCTCTTGCATGTTACGTTTTGTTGCAGAAAGCGAATTACTATCATTACGGAGAATCATTGCCTTAGGCGTCAATGATGGCTTCGATTGTAATAACTTCGCTTCAAAAGATGTATATGCATCGCCTTGACTATCTACTGCTGGAGTTTGATGTGTTGCAACGGAATTATCTTTTGAAGTTGAATGTTGTTCCGACTGCTTACGCTCTTTCTTATTTACATCATCTTCTAAATAACGAAGGGTCTCATTCAATTCCATATTCCGAGAAGCCTGATAAAGAGCACGATTGACTGATTCGTCAAACTGTTCTTTCTTCATCTCAGCCATTTCTTCAATGTAATTGAGCTGGAGTAGAAGTAAGCCTAGGAATGATAATCCCATGATTACTGCAATAATCCAAATTGTCTTCTTCTTCATTATTATTACTTCTATTCGTGTAGGCTACGACTTCTGAATGAGATTCGGACTACAGCTCTACTACGATGTTCACGATTGCAAAGATAATATTTTATTAATCCATTAACACAAAAACGTTAACAAATAGAATATGATTTAAATTAATTAACAAATTATTGTGCTTAGGATTAATTATTATCAATTATATCGCAAGTATATTAGCACAAGGATGACTAAAGAAAAGTCCAATGGGCAGACTCTAAATTGAACCTGCAAAATCGTAATGAATAACGAAACATCATTGATTTATTGAGAAAAGACAAAAAGACATATAAACCCTCGTAAGTTAGCCTAGATTTAAATATAGGAATACTTCACCTTAAACGTCAATTAAACTCTAACTTAAACGCATATTAAACTTTAAGTTAAACGATGAATATACTTTAAGTTAAACGATAGTTGTACTTTAAGTTAGAGGTTAATTGTACTTTAACTTAGACTTTAATTAAACATAAACTTAAAGTGAAACAAAGTAGAATTAGGACATAAAGAAAGAGGCACGTTACAATCTTATCAAGATAAAATAAGAAAGAACGCGCCCCACTAGGAAGATGATTATTAACTAAAAAAATAAACTATTCTTCTTCATCCTTTACTTCAGCTTCATGCTCTGCAATTAACTTCTGCTGTAAATCATTAGGAACAAGCTCATAACTAGCAAACTTAGTTGTGAAGCTAGCTCTACCACCAGTGAGGGAGCTGAGAGAAATACTATAGTTAGCAAGCTCTTTTAGAGGAATCTTGGCTTGTAACTTCTGATAGCCTGCTTCTGAATCCATACCCATAATCATGGCACGACGTCCTTGTAAATCGCTCATCACATCGCCCATATAGTCACCTGGTACGTAAACTTCCAAGTCATAAATAGGTTCAAGAATCTTTGGACCTGCAGCTTTGAAGGCATCAGAGAAAGCATGGCGAGCTGCCAAAGTGAAAGAAAGTTCGTTAGAGTCAACTGGGTGCATCTTACCATCATAGACAATCACACGTACATCACGCGCATAACTACCAGTCAGAGGTCCACGCTCCATACAGTCCATGACACCTTTCAATATAGCTGGCATGAATCGAGCATCAATAGCACCACCGACAACAGAGTTGATGAACACAAGTTTACCACCCCAAGGAAGAGTGCGTTCTTCACAACCTTTAATATTCATCTTAAACTCTTGTCCGTTGAACTTATAGGTTGTTGGAGCAGGCATACCTTCAGCGTATGGCTCGACTATCAAATGAACCTCGCCAAACTGACCAGCACCACCACTTTGCTTCTTATGACGATACTCTGCCTTTGCTTGCTTAGTTATCGTTTCACGATAGGGAATCTTAGGCTCCTTAAAGGTTACCTGTAGCTTTTCATTGTTCTCTAAACGCCATTTCAAAGTACGAAGATGGAACTCTCCCTGTCCATGTACAATTGTTTGTTTCAACTCCTTACTTTGCTCAACAACCCACGTCGGATCCTCTTGACGCATCTTTAGTAATGCTGCCATGAGCTTCTCCGCTTCTTGTGAACTCTTAGCCTCGATAGCCCTTGAGTATTTTGAATTAGGATATTTAATGAAGTCGAAACGTTGATCAGTACCCTTACCATTGAGCGTGTTACCAGTCTTAACATCCTTCAACTTCACCATACAACCCAAATCACCGGCATTCAGCACGTCAACAGGAATACGATTAGCACCTGCACAAGCATAAAGCTGTCCAACACGCTCTTTTGAACCACGATCAGAGTTAGTAAGATCATCACCTGTCTTCACACTACCACTCATCACCTTAAAGTAACTTACTTCACCAATATGTGGTTCCATACCCGTCTTGAAGAAATAGAGTGATTCTGCGCCCTTAGAATCAGGAGCGACCTCTTCTCCACGTGTGTTATGCAGCTTAGGCATTTCGTCAACGAACGGAACGACATTACCTAAGAACTCCATCAATCGACGAACACCCATACTCTTACCAGCACATACACAGAAGACTGGGAAGATAGAACGTGTAACAAGACCTTTACGAATACCCTCGCGCAACTCGTCTTCTGAAAGTGTCTCTTCTTCAAAGAACTTCTCCATCAGTCCTTCATCGTTCTCTGCAGCTGCCTCAACAAGTGCTTTATGAAGTTCCATAGCCTTATCCATCTGGTCAGCAGGAATGTCCTCAATGATTGGTTCTCCACCTTCAGGCTTCCAGCTATACTTCTTCATCAACAGAACATCTATCAGACTATTGAAACCGGGACCTGTTTCTAATGGATATTGTACAGGAACACACTTTGAGCCATAGATCTCTTGCATATTTGCAATAAGATTATCAAAGTCGCACTTATCAGAATCAAGTTGATTAACCAAGAAGATTACAGGTTTCTTGAGTTTCTCTGTGTAACGGAAGTTATTCTGTGTGCCAACCTCCGGACCATACTGACCATTAATAAGTATGACTGCTTCATCAGTTACATTAAGAGCGGTTATTGCACCACCAATGAAGTCATCGCTACCCGGACAGTCAATGATATTCAGCTTCTTATTATTCCATTCTACATGGAATACCGTTGGAAACACCGAGTAACCATACTCCTGCTCAACAGGAAAGTAATCGCTAACCGTATTCTTAGCTTCAACTGAACCGCGACGCTTAATAACGCCGGCTTCGAATAACATACTTTCGGCAAGAGTAGTCTTGCCGCTACCCGCACTGCCAACTAAGGCAATGTTCTTAATCTCGTTTGTCTGATATACTCTCATATCTGATAGATTTAAGCTGTTAGTAATAATTTATTCGTTTCTAGGAGGATAAGTATTAACTCATCCATTCAGCGGTCTAAGTTAGACATTTCCTATGAGAACACCAAAGTTTCTTACTAAAAAAGCAAATTCTTTTAAAACTTATTAGTACATTTGCATTAGTTCTTATTAGTCATACATTAATATATACGAACAAACACCTATCATGTTAGGATTGTACATTCACATACCTTTTTGTGCCAGTCGCTGCATTTATTGCGGCTTCTATTCTACTGTGCCAGCCAAGAAGAAGGACGAAAGGCTTTCTGTAGAAGAACAGTATGTGAACGCTATCTGCCATGAGATGGAAATACGAGCGGAGAAAGACAATGAAATGTCTGATGAGAGGACGACTGGTTTGACAAGTATATACTTAGGTGGTGGTACTCCCTCACAGCTTTCCTTTGAAAGCCTAAAGAAGATATTCCAAACGATAGATAAGGTATATCACATTGGTTTAGAATGGGATATAGAGAACAACAGCTGCACCACTACTCTGCCTATTGAAGTCACAATGGAGTGTAACCCAGATGATGTAACGGAAGAGTTTGCACAGAATTTACGTTCCCTTCCTATCAATCGTATCTCTATGGGAGCGCAGACTTTCTCTGATGAACGCCTACGTTTCCTGCATCGTAGACATACTGCTGACGAGGTAGAAACTGCTGTCATGCGTCTTAGAAGTGTAAACATCAAGAACATATCAGTAGACCTTATGTTTGGCTTTCCCAATGAGACACTTGAAGAATGGAAAGAAGACATTGATCGACTGCTTGCTTTAGACATTGAACATATCTCTGCATATAGTCTTATGTACGAAGAAGGGACTCCCCTCTATCGACTTCTTCAAGCAGGAAAGGTCAAGGAGATGGACGATGAACTTTATCGTCAGATGTACAATACACTCATCGACCACTTAACCGAAGCAGGTTATGAGCAATATGAGATTAGTAACTTTGCCAAGCTCAAATCACAAAGTTCAAACCTCAAAGTTCAAAGCCCCTATCGTTCTCAACACAATAGTTCTTATTGGCACAATGTACCTTATATAGGTATCGGTGCTGCAGCCCATTCCTACAGCAATGGTAAGAGAAGTTGGAACGTAGCAGACACTAAGGCTTATATCGCTGCTATCCAAGAAAACAGACTTCCTTGCGAAGAGGAGATAATTGATGCAGACACACATTACAATGATATGATAATGACTGCCCTCCGTACGTGTGAAGGAATAGACCTATCAACGCTCTCTACTGAATACCGCACTTATCTCATGCATCTTGCCAAGCCTTTACAACAACAAGGTTTATTGAAAGAGGAGGATGGCTGGCTCCACCTTACTCGTAATGGTATCTATGTTAGCGATTCCGTTATGAGCGAATTAATGAAAGTATAAAGTATATCATCACCCAACATTCCCATGACCAACGAAGAATTTGAAAAGAAGTGGGCAGAGAATCGCAAAGAGGTTCTTGCCAACAACGAAGAATATCAACGCATTGTCCAAAGCTATAAAAGTTCAGGCTGGATAGATTATATTATCTTCATCGCAGGCTTTGTTATCTGCGAGAACTATACCAAGACGATTGTAAACAGCATTGTACTCCAATATCTCCTTGCACTTGTAGGAATGATCTTGATATGGTTGGGCTATCGCCTTATCAAGAGTTTATTCAACAGCAAGCAAACATTAGAGGAACTCGAAGAAAAGATTAAGCATCAGTATAGAGACTCTATCTCCAACTGATAAAAACCACAAACCTCCGACCTTATAGTGCCTGAGAAGCACTCTAAAAGTCGGAGGTTTCGTATATTCAGCTTATCTGACGAATGCCTAGTTAAGCTTATTCTTTCTTTGCAGGCGTCTTTTCCTTTGCTGGTGGCAACAGTAGATTTAAGATGACACCGACAACTGCAGAGAGTCCGATACCACTGATAGAGAAACTACCCCACTGCAGCACTGCACCTCCAATACCCATTGTCAACGTAATAGATATAATAATGATATTACGTGTGCGGTTGAAGTCAACCTTATGCTGAATGAGGTTCTGAATACCTACGGAAGCAATCGTTCCAAAGAGTAACAGCATAATACCTCCTAACACTGCAGAAGGAACACTCTGTAACAAGGCACTCAACTTACCTATAACCGAGAATACAATAGCTGTTGCAGCAGCAATACGAATTACCTGAGGGTGTGTTACCTTAGTAATACTCATCGCTCCTGTCACCTCACTATAGGTTGTCACAGGGGGACCTCCAAAGAAAGATGCAGCCAAACAAGCCAAACCATCACCTAACATTGTACGATGCAATCCAGGAGATGCCGTAAAGTCTTTATCAGCAACAGCACTTACTACATAAATATCGCCCACATGCTCTATCACTGGTGCTATCGCCACAGGTATCATATAAAGGAATGGTTCCCATGCGAATTGCGGCAAATGAAAATCTGACAAGGCAGGAGGCAAAGCCAACCATGGTGCTGCCTCAACGTGTGAGAAATCAACAACGCCCAAACAAATAGCGACAATATAACCTGAAACGATACCACAAATAACGGGTACAAGCTTCATCAGACCACGCCCCATAGACAACACGCACACTGCTACTGCCAATGAGACAAATGCCAACAACCAATTTGTCTTTGCCATATCAACAGCTGATGTCGATAATGACAAGCCTATTAAAATAATAACAGGTCCTATGACAACAGGTGGGAACAATCTATCTAGCAATTTCTTTCCCTGCCATTTTATTAAGGCTGACATAACAAAATAAACGAGAGAAACACCGGCTATTCCTGCCAATGTTCCAGGCATTCCCCATTGCTTTGAAGCTGCAATGATTGGTGCAATAAAGGCAAATGATGAACCTAAAAAAATAGGAACCTTACCTTTCGTAACCAAATGAAAGATAAAAGTTCCTAGACCTGCTGTGAATAACGCCGTTGCTGGATCAAGCCCAACAAGCAAAGGGACGAGGACAGTAGCACCGAAAGCCACAAAGAGAAATTGTACTCCCACTATGGTTTTGCGCACTGGTGATAGTTTTAAATTATCCATGTATTGATTGATAAATATTAGTTTTCACAAATAGCCAATAGACAAAGTATGGTTTACGTCTGCAAAATTATAAAAAAATGTGCATTATGTAAGAACAATGGATGAAAAGTTTAAATCTAAGGCTAAAAGCCATGGTAGGAGATCGATAAAAGAATATTTTTCGTACCTTTGAAGTCTTAATTATCTACATTCAATAATATTGCCGTATGACAACAAAACTATTTAATCTCGCTTTTCTATTGCTATTCACTAGCTGTATCAATACCTCTCAAACAGCAAAGACACTTGAGGAAGCCGCAGAGGAGGAAGATATCCCTGACTATACACTTTCAAAGGAAGAATACGAAATCATATCTTCTTCCAACGCATTCGGACTAAAGCTCTTTCAGCAACTATCCAATAAAGAGAACGAGAAGAGCATTGTATTCTCACCAACAGCTGTCATCTATTCTCTTAACATGTTAAACAATGGTGCTGCTGGGAATACAAAGCAGGCATTATGTCATGCCCTTGGTTATCCAGAAAAGAAACTTGATGAAGTCAACAAACTTAATAAGAAGATACTTATAGGTCAAAGACGAGAGACCTTCTCCAATCTAGGCGTAAGCAATCCAAAGGATAAAGGATCATCGAATGGGTATATGGTCACCGCTAACTTCATGGCTCTCAATGAAGCAACGGAACTATTGCCCGAATACCAGAAAGCACTTCAAGATTATTACTTCACGAATATCATAGCCTCAGCTAACAAACAACAAGAACGAATACAGGCTGATTCTCTTTGTGCAAAGATAACGAAAGGTGACATAACGACATTGCCAATCGATGTTTCTACTCCGCACTCCGCACAGATTATCAATGCTGTTGCTCTACGAATACCATGGAGTAATGAGTTTGTGGGAGAGACCACTAATGGACAAACTTTCTATAAGCAGGATGGTAAGCTGACCAAGGTGAACATGATGCACACCTTTGATCAAGACAAGAACTTTCTAGGATACGAAGGAAAGCAATATAAGGTTCTGACCTTAGCCATGCAGAACGGCTTCTTTATGTATGTCGTTCTCCCTCACAAAGGCAAGAAATTGGAAGATATTATCAGCGACTTTAAGGATAGCACGCTCTATGACTTAACGAAGCTACATAAGCAATATGACGAAGTTGAGATTGCCCTTCCTAAATTCTCAACAGCTATCAAACTCTCTTTGAAAGAGCTATACACCAAAGCAGGACTAGGCGTTCTCTTCGCTCAACAAGCAGCTGACTTCAGTCAGATGAGCCCGTCACCCTTATATATAGATAAGGTGTATCAACAGATCAGACTGGATGTTAACGAGAAAGGAGTAGCCGCGAAAGCCGTTCAATCGACCTCAATGATGACTCTTGGCATAAATACCCACCCCACAAGGTTCACGTTTACAGCAGATCATCCATTCTTCTATTACATTACAGATCAATATGGTAACATTTGCTTCATGGGTAAATTCATGGGCGAATGATTCCCTTACAAACGTAAGTCAGTCTGTTTACATCCATATAGGAACCACTATTATTTACATAACTATTTCTATATTCTATAAAAACAAAATGGAGACAATAGCATTTAACTTCGATTCCGTCCCATCAACATGGGAAATTTGTTTCAACAAAGATTGTCCACGCAAGGACACTTGTATGCGTTATTTTGTTGGACAACATCTACCAGAAGACAAAAACATAGGCTTCGCCGTCTTCCCCAATGCGCTACAAAACGGCAAATGCGAGTTTTATGTAGAGAAGAAAGTGATACGTGCAGCATGGGGATTCCATCATCTATTCCTCAATGTCAAGCATGTAGACGACACGCCGATACGCAGAGAAATACAGCAATACCTAGGAAGCCGCCCTACTTACTATCGCTATATGAACGGACAACTCACGCTCACACCTGAGCAACAAGCGGATATTATTGACATATTCCGTTCGTATGGCTACACCGAAAAGTTAAGATTTGACTATTACGTTGACCGCTATTCTTTCGAATAGAATAGTGTATCACTAATCGTATCATAGGCTGAGACAGTGTGTCTCAGACCTATGAAACACACTGTCTCATACCTATGAAACACACAGTCTCAAGCCTTGATACACACAGTCTCAAGCCTTTGAGACACACTGTTTCAAGCCTTGAGACTATATGGATATCTGTATTACTATGTTTTACTATGAAATATTAAGTACTCATAAAGCTTATTCAAACGGACGGACAATCATACCGTTGGTAGGAGAGGAATCTTGTAGAGTAGCTGTCTGGTTGTTAATTATAAGAGCATAACGACCCGTTTGATTAGTCGGTACTGCGCTTGAAGACCAGTAATAACCTGTCACACCAGCAGTATTGAATTTATAGTTGTTCAAGCTTGTACTATAATAACCTAAGAGTGGAAGATAGAAATACTGGTCCATCTCTGTGGTAGCAGGGAGCGTTTTCAAAACTGCTTTTGATAGTCTTATATAAGTGTTGCGTAGGTCAGTTGAAGTGTTATCAGGCTGATGACTATCAGAGAAACCCGTGATATAAGCTCTCTTCTTAAACCATGCACCCCCTTGATAGAGGTAGCCCATAGTTGACCAAAGCTCATCAGCATCATAGCGTGGGTCGCCCTTCATCACATACCATGCCATCTCGTTAGCGTTAGGGAGGGCAGCAAAGTGAGAGGTTGAGGCTTCAAGCGGTCCAGCAGCTGTACGATTAGGAGTGTAACTATCACTTCCTGGCTTTGGATAGTTCGTACTACTGGTTGTTAAGAACTTTGTTGGCTGCCATGGGTCAGCACTGTTCCATTCGTGCCCACTCCAATAGTTCGCCTTTGCATCCCACATATAATAGTTGGTACCACCGTAGTCATTGATAGAGAGGTTGGCGGTCACGTCATGAATAGAGCCTGGAACAAAGGTGAGGGTAACATACTTAGTTACAGTGCCATCAATAGATCCCTTCGGATTATCAGCCGTATTGCGAAGCCAGTAACGGATGCGAAGACTATGCCTACCTGGTGCTATCACTGCGTAGGAAGCATTCTTACTCATATCAGCGGTCGTATTGTCAATAGCAAACCCACTCCCTGTTGTGAGTGTGATAGTCTTCGAACCACCCGAAGCAAGGGTGAGCGTGCCATCAGAAGCAATGTTGTAAACACCTGCTATATCGTCTTCTGATGAAATCTCAATCTTGATAATCTTACTATGCTGTACGTATGTATTACTTGAACGAGGGATGAGACAGATGAAAGAAGCCTTGTGCTCGAGGGTAAACTTATAGTCACTCCCTACCTTTTGGGCAGTAGCTACACCGCAGTCACCCGACTCACCTGCATGGTCGAAGTTGTTAGGCGCAGTCTGAGTCTGTGCATTCTTTATCTCTACTTGTGGTTGTGAGCCTGTGAGACCTTTATTAGTATAGACAACAGCATGTGTCGGACTGGTGTAGCTACCAGCAACGGTAAACACGGCGTTCGACTTCTTTGAGGCAATAGGGAAGGTGGCTGTTGCACTCTGTCGCCACTGACCAGCATTGTCTTTCACCAATATCTTGTCAGTATTTCTCCATATAACAGAGGCTCCGCTACCCTTGGTATGATCGTAGATAATCGTGCGTGTCGGTACTTCTTCTTGAGAGACACCACTGAAGGTCATGGAGTCCTCCACAACACGATGGCTCTCCTTAGCGTTCTGCAGAAGGTCATCATTTGAACAACTCGTCGTTACTGCTGCACCTATCAAAGCACAGCCTATCCATGACGATAGTAATCGTAAAGTCTTTATAAACATATATTTCTTGTTCGTTAAGTGTGTTTTACCTTATATATATGGAGTCTATTCGCTCCAATTATGATTTATATTCGACGCATCATCATCGTCCCACAAGAAGGTTTTCTTTGCGTCACCAGCACCTTGACCATAGTTAATACGACCTGCATTACCACTGGCGCTTTGCAAAATTGATTCTATATTTGTATTTAGCAAATTACATTCTGGCTTAACATATACATTACGCCTTGTAAGTTCTTTCTTCTTCATCAATTAAAATGGATTACTATATTACTCTTTACATCTACGAGCATTTCACATAAAATACCATCGTAGTTTCAGTTCTTGGGTTAATTCCGGTGCAAAGTTAAGAAAAAAAACGAAAGTAACAAACACTATAACAGAATAATAAGATGTTATGGTGTTTATTACTTCCTACTTATATACATCATTATTGGGAACTTATCGACGCTTAATGATCACATAAATGATAACAGGTGCACCGATGAGTGGCGTAACAGCATTAAGGGGAATTATACCTAATTCTCCAGGGAGATAACAAACGAGGTTACAGAACAAAGCAATTACCGCACCTGTTAGCACTGTTCCAGGAAGGAGGATTTGATGGTTGTCTGTGCGGAATAAGAGTCGAGAGATATGTGGTATAGCTAAACCAATAAACGAGATAGGTCCACAGAAGGCTGTTGTTACGGCTGTCAATAAACCAACTGTCACGAGTAATAGGTTACGTATCTGGCGGATATTAATACCGAGACTTTCTGCGTATTGAGTGCCTAAGAGCATAATGTTGAGGGGCTTTATTAAGAATATGGAGGCTATGATACCAACCAAACAGAGCAAAGCGAAGAGCAACATGTGATCCATTGATACACCTCCAAAGTTGCCCATCCCCCATACCATATAACTCTTTACCCCTTCTTCTGAAGCAAAGAAATTCAATAACGCCACAGCTGACGAGGAGACATAGCCCACCATCAGACCAACGATAAGCAATAGTACACTGTTCCTTACCATAGTCGAAAGAAACAGAATAATCATCGTAACGACTATTGCCCCGATGAATGCAGACGTAAGAATAGCAAGGAAACCTGATACGGTAAACAGGGTTGTTGACACACTTCCGCCTAAGAATAACATCACGATTGCCACGCCTAACCCTGCTCCCGAGCTGATTCCGAAGACATCTGGGCCAGCCAAAGAATTACGGAATGCCGTTTGAAGCATTAGACCACAGACTGCCAGCGACGCACCACATAGCATTGCTGTTAAGGCTTGAGGGAGTCGATTCTCCATTACGATATACTTCCAACTCTCCTTACCATCAAACTTATCAAAGAGTATATCGCAGACATCGGCTAATGGGATTCTCACCGAACCCACTATAAGATTCATGGCAAACAGCATGATTATGCTAGCCACTAACAACAGGATGATACTGAAGTTCCTCTTCATCATTTAAGTTTCTTGTAATAACGCATTGCACCTAAATGCAAGTCGGGATGGAAGAGTTGAATCAAGTCAGAAAGTAGCCAATCTGGTCGCCAACTGACCTCCTCAAAGTAGGGTGTACTATCCACCTTACAGCCATAAACCTCTCCTGTTTTATAAGGCTTCAATGCTCCATAGCCTGGATACTCCGCCAATAAGGTATTCAAACTGAAGTTCCCATTATAACTGAGAATCCAGAAGTCACTGTCTCCAAACTTATCTAATATCGTCTCAAAGGGCATTGAAAGACTACCGCTATGTTTGTCCTGCGCATAAGCATAAGAACCATTGGCATCCTTATACAACAAGCCCACACTACTCTCTCCACCAGGTAAATACCAAACGGCACCAACTTTCCTATCTGGCAAGACACTTCGCTTCACCTTGCTCTTCTTCGCCTTTGCACTCAAAGCCTTATAGTTCTGCTCTACAACCGCAAACAAGGAGTCTGCTTCATGCTCACGACCATATAACATTCCATAGAACTTCATCCATTCGGCACGCCCTAAAGCTGAACGTTCCATATAATCGGCACACTCAATAATGGGTACGCCAATCTCTTCCAATCGTCCATAACCACCACTATTCTCAAAAGGAGAAAGCAGAATAGCATCGGGCTTTAAGTCTATAATATGTTCTACATCGGGCTTCATCGATTCACCACAATTAGCAATCTCACCCTTCCGTGCTCGCTGTTGAACATCGGGGATAAGCATATACTTCAAATCAGCAACACCCACAATAGCCTTCTGGGCATGCAACATTTCTAGAAGATTCGCATGAGCCGTCGTAAACACAACGCTTCGCTGGATCGGAACATCCACACGTACTCCATCCGAGATATTCTCCGACTCAACATTACGTGGCATGAGATAATATGTTTGTAGGACTGTTCCTTTCTTCCAAGGGTTCAGCAACTTTACAACAACATAACCATTCTTATGCTCCATTGTGATATTCCGAGCATATTTAACCCCTGTCTCCCCTATATCTTCGTTTGCTTTTTGCTGTCGAAGACTACAAGAAACCAACAATGAGAAACAAAGGACAAGTACTGATAATTGGCGCATAACTTAGAAAATTGATATGCAAAAATACAAAAAATCAAGTATTCTCTTGCCCATTAAGGATATTTTTTATATTTTCGTCCGCGTATTACTAAACAACCTAAAACATTAATCTAAACAACTCGCACCATGGCTGAAGAAAAGTCTAATGCACTTAGTAGCCACGTCGAAACAAAACATGTTTGGCAGCTACTGGCTATTATCATTGTAACAACTATCGTTTGGAACCTTCCAACAAGTGCTTTCGGTATTGATGGGTTAACCATCGTACAACAACGCATCATTGCAATCTTCGTGTTTGCTACCCTATCGTGGCTGACGGAGTGTATCCCGGCGTGGGCAACCTCGCTAAGTATCATGTCTATCATGTGTGTCACCGTTTCGAAGAATTCTTTCGGGATATTCAAAGGTGATGGAGTTGGAGAATTACTCGACTCGGAGGAGATTATGGCATCCTTTGCTGATCCAATTATTATGCTCTTCCTTGCAGGCTTCATCCTAGCGATTGCCGCTTCTAAGTCGGGACTTGACACGCTATTGGCACGCAACCTTATCAAGCCTTTCGGAAACAAGAGTGAGAATGTTCTTTTGGGCTTCCTACTTATCACAGGACTTTTCTCAATGTTCATCTCAAACACTGCTACAGCTGCCTTAATGCTTACCTTCCTTACCCCTGTCTTTGCAGCCCTGCCTGCTAATGGTAAGGGACGCATTGCCTTGACAATGTCTATCCCTATTGCTGCCAACCTCGGCGGTATGGGAACACCGATTGGAACTCCCCCCAACCTCATCGCACTTAAATATCTCAATGACCCAGCAGGTCTTAACATGAATATCGACTTCATGCACTGGATGGCATTCATGGCTCCACTTGTAATCGTCTTACTCCTTCTCTCATGGAGAATTATCCTCCACTTCTTCCCATTCACACAGAAGACTATCCACCTGAAAATTGATGGTGAGGTGCATCGTGGATGGCGAATGTGGGTAGTTATCATTACCTTCATAGTCACAATCCTTCTATGGGTTATTCCAAAGAAGGTCACTGGTATTGACACTAACACTGTCTCAATGATTCCGATGGCAGTCTTCGCTATCACGGGTGTAATCACTGCAAAGGATATGCAAGATATAAATTGGAGTGTCATCTGGATGGTTGCTGGAGGTTTTGCTATTGGATTGGGTATGAACGGATCGGGCTTGGCTGATGCCGCTATTGAGAGTATTCCGTTCGGCAATTGGAGTCCTATCGTCATCCTTGCCGTCTCTGGTTTGATTTGTTACTTCCTCTCTAACTTCATTTCAAACACAGCAACTGCAGCCTTGTTAGTTCCCATCCTTGCTGTTGTCTGCCGTGGTATGGGCGATAAGCTTGGTGGTATTGGTGGAACAAGCACCGTCCTCATTGGTATTGCCATTGCAGCATCAACAGCAATGTGTTTACCAATATCAACACCTCCAAACGCCATTGCTTACTCAACGGGCTTAGTAGAGCAGAAGGATATGCTAAAGGCAGGTCTCACCTGCGGACTCGTTTCCCTCATCTTAGGTTACATCCTACTCTATTTCATCGGCGAAATCCACTTCCTTGGTTAAAAGCATAAGCTCTATTCAGAGCGATTAAAACCAATATTTATAAATGTCTCTCTCACGGCATTATCAAACAATCGTTTGGTAATGCCGTATTCTTATGTTCCTAGCTCC
>NZ_JAPWAR010000021.1:0-44078 GCF_041433025.1 Prevotella sp. 20925_1_30
TCTCCAATATGATTTAAACGTTGCTTCTGAGAAATATTTGCTTCTTCTTGTGTATTATCTTCGCGCATGAGAATACGCCCATTACCTGTTACAGGTAGGTATTCATCCCATTCCACGGGTACATTATGATACCTACCATCGCCACCATATTTACTAATATAAGTAAGGCGACGCACACTTCGGTAACCATAAGCCGTCACTGTCAATAGCGTACTGCCATCCCCTTGCTGTTTCTCTTCTGTCTTTAAGATGCAATTTGTAACACAATCGGGATGTTTGAAATGATCTTGCCCCCAGAAATTAGCTAATGCCTCATGCTCCCAGAACGAACTCTTCTGTTGCATGTCTTGACCATAAATTGCTGACTGCGGACGTATCTGTTGATACATAGGCACACAAAGTAAGGGAGCGAAAGCAAAGTATATAGCACGGAAATAGATTGCATTGATTCTATGAAAATCCTCTTGTGCCTTATCATAATCGAATCCTTGATACTGCCTAGGGTTCAAATCGAGGTTTAAGTCCTGCATGTGACGCGCCATAATGACGTTAATCATCTTAGCTTTGTTAAAGTCGAAATCATCACCGAAGGCTGTTTCCTCATCCTGCAATAGCTTCATCATACTCTGTTGAGCCAATGGTGTGAAGAGTAAAGCATATTGCTGATTATTATTTCGATTACTTGTATTGAAGGCAACTTCAAACTCCTCATTCGTTAGCATTGCAAAGTCGCCATCTTTCAAGTTACGTGCTTTACGATGTAAGCGATACTTATCCCATTTAAAACGTAGCGATCCTTCTTTTCCTGCCAAGCCATTTGGTTTGCGATAGAACACTAAGTCAGGCGCAGCAGTATTACCATAAATGAGCCTTGTTCGTTCGAAATACTCTGGATAAGGTGCCGTCACACTAGCATGTAAGGTTTCCGAACGTTGCACCGTCCGCCTATTACCATTTCCATCCGTCACCGTCTCTGTCCAATAAATCGTCTTTGAGCCATAGTAAGTCTTTGTTCCCATCTCCATCTTACGTGTTCGACAGATAACAAAGGGGTTTCCATTGATTAGTCCAGAATGGGAATAAACAACAGAACGCTCTGCATTGAAGGAATCATCCCAACCATAACTCTTGCGTAAATCGGCTAGACGTTGGGTCGTAAAATAAGGATCGAACTCCAGTCTAGGCACAGTCTTCGACATCATTCTCGTCAGAACATCCCAGTCATAGAGCCTATTCAGTGGTGCCATCTGGCTCCACGCCTCTTCCTTCAAACGGGAAAGTATCGCCGAAATGTTATTCCGTTCACGCTTTAGATCAGACAACCTCGGGTGTACCTTCATCAACAAAAAGACAAGCGAGAGTACTGACACGGCACCAGCTATTAAAAGATTCTCTATTGGCCAGTTCTCATGTTGTGCCAAGATGACCAATGCTCCGCCAATCACGAGCAACCATAGCACAACACAAAGAACCGTCCACCATGTAATCCGATTCTTTACTTCTGCCAAGACTGCCTCATTATCATAGACCTTTCGGCACGTCTCTCGATTAGCTTCTACATCAATAGCAGCCTCACGAGCCAACTCCTCAAAGGTTTCTTCACTAACCTTCTTGAACTTGTCACGAAAGACATTGATGTACTCATCGAGTGGATCGTAAATATCTTCAACCATCTTTTATCCTTAGAAGAACTTACTTCTTGCAGCTTCACGTATTTCAGCCGATGCGGTGAATGGTATACGAGTAGTGTAGCCCTGCTGAGCTGCAACAATCATCTTCGTTGGCCATGAGAATATATCAGTGTTCCATTGGGTCACCCTACTATTATATACGGTGCGGGCAGCTGTGATTTCACGCTGAAGATAATTGTTCTGCTGCATAGCATCAGCGATGGCACTATGTGCTTTCAACTCTGGATAAGCTTCAACCTGTGGGAACAAGCGACCTAAGGCAGAACCTACTTGCGCACTCACCTCGTTACGATTTGTCTCATTGACACTACCACCACGTAGAGCAGCAACGGCTTTCATCACATCTTTATCTAAGTCGATAGCACGCTCAACAAGTCCTACAACGTTCTGAAGAATCTGCACACGTTGTTCTAGATAGTTGTCGATATTTGATGCCTCAGCCTGAATACGCTGCTCTAATTGTTGGAAATAGTTACGAGCCGATATCTTCATAAAGATAAAGATTACACCAGGAAGGATTCCAACAAGACAACCGACAACTGCTACTAACAACGGATTCTCCATCGTACTACCCATTATCGCTACAAACAGGAGCACCAATACGGGTATTACCACCCACAGAGCAATCTGAAATAGGGTTGATCCTGTACCAACAGTCACTGCCAGTTGCTTGTCAATTACATGTACGTCACGACCTGACTCATTAACAGGTCCCGTCACTTCATCTAGTAAATTTGCCATAAGCTAAGTATTAGTTGTTTCTTATAGAAATGATTTATTTAGGTCTCAAAGGTAATGGTTTTCTAGTAAATAAGCAAACATACTTACCTTATATTTCAATGGAAGCATGCTTATTAATGACATCTATCACTACCAGGGATTACTCCCCTGCAGTGATAGATGTATGTGTGTGCGCTACTTTATTCCACAAAGGTTCATCAATTCCTTCCCCCATGAAGGCAACAAGCCCTGTGGTTGCTCACTAGCATAGAGTTGCTTGATGGTTGTCAATTCCTTTGGTTCGTTCATACTAGGTTGCCCAGTAATCTTACTCATGTTATCAAAGAAGATGTAGAGGAGCAAATGTGCACGTGGATTATCAGGATTTACACCAATAGCTGACTTGTAATTGATGATTGCATCCATATAATATGACTTGCCATTCACCATAGGATTCTGTACAATGAGTGCCGTGTAATAGAGTCCTTTAAGCACTAATGCCTCCGAACGGGCTACACGATCAGTCGGACAGAGTGCTTGTAACGCCTCCAAATCAGGCTTTGCTGACTCAAGGAATAAGCCCGAATGACTGTCTTGTGGGAAGTGGACAGCATACTGAAGAGCAAAGAGAGTCTTGTAATAAAGCGGTAACCATTCGTTAGGATACTGTTTCGCCAGTCGATCCAAAGCATCCATACCAACGACAATAGACTCTGCATTTTCTGCATTTACTTTACTTAGTGTATTGCTCAAAGCCTTTTCCATAGGCTGAACATCAGCTGCGTAAACACTAGTTGCGCACATAAGGGCAACGATAACGACGAGTTTTGAAATTAAAGTTCTCATAAGTCCTAATTTTAAAAGGTGAAACATATTGTCTGCTGCAAATGTAGTAAGCCTTTTAGCAAGCTCCAAATATTGGGGACAGACGACCAAGTTATGGGCTGTATAACTATGTGCTCAGCTGAAATACTAGTTTTTGGGACTAATGACTAATCGCTTTTCAATCCGTGCGAAGTTATGTATAACAGAAAGAACGACGAAGGTAAAAATGTTAAAGAACATCCAATACTATGATTTACAAGCTCAATACAGCTTTTCTGCAATGCTTTTACCTATCCTAAAGCTCACTTTCCAACCTCCCGTCCATCTCTTTTGCATATACATTACATCCCTTTCCAACCTCACTTTCATCTCTTTTGTAGCTACCTTTTTTCAGTTTCATCATGAAGAGACATAGATTTCATCATGATGAAACGAGTGTCTCATCACGATGAAACAAAAATTTCACCATGGTGAAACTAACAGAAGGCATAGGTCAAAAAGATGAAACGTCCCTTAGTTTGTAACGCAACTCATAGGAATTAGCATTCGCAAGCACGCTATTCCGAGCATCATTACATAGGTAAGAGTGCCTCAAGCATAGCCTAACGACAGGAAGAAATGGCGTTAGGCACTGACAAAAACACAATGATTTGCCTATCCAAACTCACTTCTGTTAGGGACATTCCTACTATGAGAAGGGCTTGGAAAGGTTATCAGAAAGGGCTTTAAATAAGGTTAGGTGCGGTTTTAACTAAGGTATTTTCGCAAACTAGGAACAAAGGTGCGGGACACAGGAATCGTATCGCGACACACCTTAAAGCGCAAGAGATAACCATTGGAATTACCCTTTGCCGACTCTATATTATTGATGTTTACGAGGAAGGAACGATGGCATTGAAAGATATTATCATACGGCAGGTCGGCTTTCAAGGCGGTCAATGTGGTGCGAAGTTCCCTACGTTCTATCTTGTCGCCCGCCACGTAGCACACTAATGCGTTATTCTTCTGCGCTTCGATATACAAGAGATTGTTTATAGGCAACGATAGGTCCTCGCCACGCAGATTCTGGTCATGTAATGTAATCATAATTCCTACCTGCTCCTCATTGGTCTTAACCTTCACTTCCTCAAGTCTGTTGTGCAACATTCGGTTGTAACTTATCAGCGTGGAGATACCTGTCACGAGTAACCAAATTAGGAAAGTCCAGTAGAAAAAGACTAAGAAGAGTTGCCACGAGAGCGGTACCTCAAAGCAGAATGAGGCGTAAATGGTCATGGAAAGCGCCATGGCTAGTTCGATTGCAACCGAATATATCAGCACATCACCATTGGTAACGAATCCTTTTTTACGCCTTGGTATGCCCAAGAAAAGCAATGAACAGAGTCCTTGAACGCATGACGAGAGTATGCCTACGCCCAAACACATCAGAAAGATACTGCCAGAATAGTTGCTAATACCAAATGGTTGGAAGAGATAAAGGAGTATAAAAATGCCAGTCCCTAACGCTAACAATGAGCGTAAAGAACTGACATTAGCTTGCAAGGGGCACTTGCTATGTAGGAATTCTGTGAATCTGTGCATGGCTCAACGTATTATTAACCTAAGCGCAAAGATACACATTTTCTATTACAAACACAAGTGCTATAAATGAGATTCACATCACTTTACTTCCCATATATCGTTGGTTTCCAACATTTCCATGAACGTGTGATAATGCTTCTGCGCCTTCACCTCTTCTATCTGCTGGTTCACTGCAGCGTCGTAAGTAGGTGCTTCAACATCACGAATCACTCCGAGGGCTATTGGGAAACCATCTTCATTACTCATCATAGCCAACTTCAGCTGTAGAGTATTGTCTTGGCAGTGGGCATCATGTACGAGGATATCATCTTGCGTAACGCCATTCTCGCCAATCTTAACTACCTTCAAGCCGAATCCCTCTTGCATGAGTCCATACTCCTTATTAGCTCCAAAGATCAAAGGTTCGCCATGCTTAACGTAGATAGCATTCTCTTTACGACCTTGAGAGGTGTAGACTGAGTTGTGACAACCATCGTTGAAGATCACACAATTCTGCAGAATCTCGCACACGGCAGCCCCCTTATGCTGGTAAGCAGCCTTGAGTATGGCTATTGTCTCATTGTTATCGCTGGCAACGCTACGTGCGAAGAAGTTGCCGCGAGCACCGAAACAGAGTTCAGCAGGGCGGAACGGATCTTCCGTTGTACCAAAGGGACTCGACTTAGAGACGAACCCGCGAGGACTAGTTGGGGAGTATTGCCCCTTCGTGAGACCATAGATGCGGTTGTTCAACAGAATCATATTCAAGTCGATATTGCGTCGCATGGCATGGATGAAGTGGTTACCACCGATGGCAAGAGCGTCACCATCGCCCGATACCTGCCAAATGGTAAGATTGGGATTGGTTACCTTTGCACCCGTAGAGATGGCTGCGGCACGACCGTGAATGGTCTGCATGGCGTAGGTATTAGCGTAATAGGGTAATCGACTTGAGCACCCGATACCACTGATAACAGCAGTTTCATAAGGTGGAACACCTAGTTCTGCCATTGCTTTCTGCAAGCTGGCAAGGAAGAAGTGGTCGCCACATCCGGGGCACCAGCGTGGTTGTCCCTTCTTAAAGTCTTGTGCTGTATATTGGTTCATAATCTGTTTAGAATTTAAAGAAGTTATGTTTAGGGGTCTTACTGCAATATCTTTGTATAGAACGTACCACTCTCTTCCTTTGGTAATGGAGCCTTAAGGAGTTTCTCAAATGTTGCAACTAATTCCGTAACAACGAAAGGCTGTCCCTTTACTTGGTTGTACTGATAAGGAGCGAAATGGTTGATACGAATACGTAGAAGGGCTGCTAACTGACCAAGGTTCTGTTCGGCAACCACCACCTTCTTGTATCTTCCCAGTATTTCTGCCGTATTCTTTGGCAGAGGATTGATGTACTTGAATTGTGCCAAGGCTACCTTATTACCCTTACGACGCAACTCTTCCATTGCAGAATACAAGTGACCATAGCTACTACCAAAGCCTACTATGAGCAAGTCAGCGTCTTTCTCATCACCAAACACCTGTAAGTCGGGTACAGGAATACGTGCCACTTTATCCCAACGAAGCCTATCCATCTTGTCATGATTCTCTGGATCGGTTGAGATACTACCCGTTTCTCCATCCTTCTCCAATCCTCCTAGGATGTGTGTGTAGCCCTCTGTGCCTGGTATCGCCCAGTAACGTGCGAGCGTCTCTGGGTCACGCTTGTAAGGAGTGTACTTATACTTCTGTTCTTCTGTAGCATAATGTGGATGAATCTCGGGCAACTCTTCGATGTTAGGTAACTTCCACGCAGAAGAGCCGTTAGCAATGAATGCATCGGTCAAGAGCACTACTGGCGTCATGTGTTCCAATGCTATCTTACATGCGTGATACGCTGCATCGAAGCAATCAGTGGGACTTGTGGCTGCAATAACAGGCATTGGGCTTTCGCCGTTACGCCCATAAAGCACCTGCAAGAGGTCGGTCTGCTCACTCTTAGTTGGTAAACCAGTAGACGGACCACCACGCTGTACATCAATGATTACCAATGGTAGCTCATCAATAAGGGCTAGATTTATTGCCTCACTCTTTAGACAGATACCCGGACCAGAGGTTGAGGTAGCAGCCAAAGCACCAGCGAAAGCGGCACCGATAGCCGATGCACAACCTGCAATCTCGTCTTCGCATTGCACCGTTGTAACGCCCATTGACTTGTGTTTAGCCAATTCGTGGAGGATATCTGTTGCTGGAGTGATAGGGTAAGAACCCAAGAACAAACGCAAGCCAGCCTTCTCTGCTGCTGCCATCAAGCCGTAGGCAGTCGCCTTGTTACCCGTGATATCCATATAGCGACCCGCTTCCTTCACCTTAGACTCTATGCGGTAAGTGTTCGGAACGGACGCATGTACGTTGTGACCATAGTCATATCCAGCTCTTACAACACGTTTATTGGCTTCGGCAACAGCTGGTTTCTTCTTGAACTTAGCCTCTAGGAAACTATCTACTAAGCTCAAATCACGATTGAAAAGCCAGCAGACAAGTCCCAAAGCAAACATATTGCGGCACTTTAACATGGACTTATTATCCATGCCCGTATCAGCCAGACACTCCTTCACCATCTTTGTTATAGGGCAAGCAACCACTCTATCGGGGTCGATACCCATCTCACCTAGATAGTCATCACTGCGGAACTCTGCCTTTTGGAGGTCTTTCGCACCAAAGGAATCGGTATCAATAATGATGGTTCCATTCGGTTTGCAATGCCTGTACTGCATCTTCAGTGCTGCTGCATTCATGGCTACGAGCACATCACAACGGTCTCCCGGTGTATATACCTTGCCTGCACCAACATGCACCTGAAAGCCACTCACACCCGTTAGCGAGCCTTGCGGGGCACGGATATCAGCTGGATAATCAGGGAACGTAGACACTCCATTACCCACAGTTGCGGATATTGTTGTGAAGATGTTACCGGCTAACTGCATTCCATCCCCCGAATCCCCAGAGAAGTGAACGACCACATTATCAAGCTCTTTGACTTCGATTTGTTCTTCCATAGATTATTTCCTTTTGTTTATGTTAGTTTTATCTCTTTGGTAAACACGTATCCAATCTATCTCCATTTGGTATGTATGAGTAGTATCAACGGGCTTTGCCCAAGAACCGTCACCCACTGATTGGTTAAGTATCAGATAGAAATCGGACTTGTCAAAAGGCCATTGTTCTGGATTATCTGGCTCTTTCTTGTATTGAATATCAGGCAACGTGCCATCTGGCTGATTAAATTCATCATTAAAGATAAGCTTATATTCCGAGCCAGGGGATAAGCGGCCAGTTGTCGAAGTAGGCGTATCCTTTCCTCGACTTGACTGTTGCGCAAAGACGTTCAACACGGATAATACCATTAGAAGTAAGACCACCGTGCGGCGCTTGTTCTCCTTATCTAACATGGTTTTTAGTTGCTCTTTCTGTTTACGTTAGTATATCTAAGGGCAAAAGTGCGAAATATTATCGAGAAAACAAAATGTTTTTCAAAGAAAAACACATTATTTACGAACATCGCTACTAGATTGAGTTTCCATAGTACATAGGGCTGACAAATTCCCCTACAGGAAGTTATGTCAACCCTAAGATTTACTTACTTTAAATCGAGCTTACTTCAGAACGAATCCGTAAGAGACGTAGAACACTGCCTTATCTTTGTTTAGGTCGCTACGATAGTCATTGTATCTAACGCCTAAACCAAGCTCTGAACGAATGCTACCGCTACTTTTCCTAACGTAAATTCCACCTTGATAATACATGTAGCCGCGGTTATGTCCACCGCCGATAGTATGCCCTACGCTTACTCGAGGCTGTACGAGCAGACTAAATACATTACCAAATGCAATAGAAATCTTACCTATATCATATCCTACTTGCCCACCAAAGGTAGTGAGTAAATCGTGTGTCTTAATCCCTTGAGACTTCATTAAAGTAACGGCTTCTTCGACTCTCAAGCCCGCAGAAAGCCTCTTTGTAATATCATAAGTGGCAGAGATATGAGGGGTTACGATCTTATATGACTTACCACCCAAGCCCAAATCTGTGGCGAAAGTCACATTATACTTACTCGTTTGAGCACGACTAACACTTACGCAAGTAGCCAATAGTACAAGCATTAAAAGAATTGTTTTTCTCATAAGCCAAGCTGTTTAAATGTATATAAAAATTAGTTATCTATTTTAGATATTGGTATTGTTTGCAAATATAGATATTATTTCTTTTACTTGAAACTCATGTTAGGTATTTTTTAAAAACACATATCTTCATTAGTAGCAATCAAGAGGCTAAAAAGAAAGAGAGGCTTTCCTCCATTGAAGGAAAGCCTCTCTTCATAGCAAGGAGACGCCCTTCTCACATCAAAGAAACGCCCCCTTCATTTGTAAATAATACTATTCACTCCCCCATCCATTCGACAATGAGCCTTGGAGAGGGGGCTTTTTATATCTCTTGCATATCATGCAACTTCTTATAATAACCATTCATCTCCATCAGTTCGTCATGCGTTCCTCGCTCTACAATCTCGCCCTCGTGCATCACACATATCTCATCAGAATTCTTGATAGTAGATAGTCGGTGCGCCACAGCAATGGTCGTTCTCGTTCGCATCAACTTATAGAGAGCATCTTGGACAAGGCGTTCGCTCTCTGTATCCAACGCCGACGTAGCCTCATCGAGGATAAGAATTGGAGGATTCTTGAGTATAGCGCGCGCTATACTCACACGTTGGCGCTGACCACCCGAGAGCCTTCCTCCACGATCACCGATGTTTGTATCGTAACCTTTCTCACTGTGCATGATGAAGTCATGGGCGTTAGCTATCTTCGCAGCATCCTCTATTGCCTCATCAGAAGCAGTCACTCCGAAGGAGATGTTGTTCTTAAAACTATCGTTGAAGAGGATTGCCTCTTGGTTTACATTACCTATCAACTGGCGCAAGTCATGCACTCCTAAATCCTTCACGTTGATTCCGTCAATGAGAATCTCACCTTTCTGAACATCGTAATAACGTGGTATAAGGTCTAAGAGAGTGGACTTTCCGCTACCACTCTGCCCCACCAAGGCTATGGTCTTGCCCTTTGGAATCACCAAGTTGATGTCCTTCAATACCCAATGTAAGACAGGATTGCCGTCTTTATCCTTCTCATCTGTATAAGCAAAGCTAACATTTCGGAACTCAATCTCATGCTCGAATGATTTGAGATGTACTGGTTTTTCACAGTCCTTGATGTCTACCTCCGCTTTAAGAATCTTATCCACGCGTTCCATGGAAGCAAGTCCTTTAGGGATATTATAGCCTGCACGGGAGAATTCCTTTAGTGGATTAAGGATGCTATAAAGGATGACAAGATAGTAAATAAAGGTTGGTCCGCTGATAATTGGGTACTGCCCGAGTACCAAAGTACCACCAAACCAGAGTACAACAACAATCATCACCGTTCCTAAGAACTCACTCATCGGGTGCGCCAGTTGCTGACGAATGTTCACACGCATGATGTCGTTGCGGTAAGAAGTATTCACTTTGTTGAAGCGTTCATTCATAAGTGCTTCGGCACAAAAGGCTTTGATGACCCTTAAACCGCCCAGAGTCTCTTCAACCTGGCTCATGGTATCACTCCAAAGACCCTGTGCTGTAATGCTATTCTGCTTTAGTTTACGTCCAACAAAGCCCATGAACCATCCGAAGATAGGAACAAAAAGAAGAGTGAAGAGCGTTAACTGCCAGGATATTATTAATAAGGTGGTAAAGTAAATGACGATAAGAACAGGGTTCTTAAACAACATGTCGATAGAAGACATGATGGAGTTGTCTATCTCCTGCACGTCTCCACTCATCCTTGCGATTATGTCTCCCTTACGTTCCTCACTAAAGAAGCCAAGTGAAAGAGAGGTTATCTTCTGATAGAGCTGATTACGTATGTCACGTACAACTCCTGTACGAATTGGAATGATAGAAGCCGATGATAAGAAGTAAGCACCCGTCTTTAAGAAAGTCATGAAAGCGAGTATCAGACCTATAATTAACAATGTTGTCGTTGGTCCAACACTGGTTATAAAGATCTGTGTATAGTAATCGGCATTATTGGATAAAACCTCCTTTATTGACCCAGCATCCCATGACATGTAATGCGTTGCACCTGTTCCTGCATCCACCTTAAACAATATTTGGAGCAAAGGAATCAGTGTTGCAAAGGAAAAGATATTGAGTATTGCCGATAAGATGTTGAATATTATCGACAAGAAAAGATACTTCTTATAAGGTGGAACGAACCTCCGTAATACGTGTAGAAACTCTCTCATAAGTGTTTTGTCAGCTTATCCCATTTTCTAATTTTACACTTCTTCACCAAATAAAGTGGCACTAGTTGAGCCTGTTATACGTACTCGAACGAACTCACCGATGTGATGATTACCACGTGCAATAACGACTGCTTTGTTTTGAGGAGTGCGTCCCATAAGTTGCTCACGACTTCGTTTTCCAAAGCGTTCGATGAGGATTTCAAACTCTTTCCCCTCATCCTTCTTGTTCTGTTCAGCAGAGATTTCGGTCTGAAGGCGTATCAATTCATTCAAACGACGAATCTTCTCATCCTCTGAAACATTGTCAGGAAGGTGCTTAGCAGCGTATGTTCCTGGGCGTTCAGAGTATTTGAACATGAAAGCGGAGTCGAATCCAACCTCACGCATTAACGACAAGGTCTCTTGATAATCAGCCTCTGTTTCATCGTGATAACCGATGAATATATCTGTTGTTAACCCACAATCAGGAATGAGACGACGTATTGCCTCTATCTTACTTAAGTAGTCTTCACGAGTGTACTTACGGTTCATTAACCTCAAGACTTTATTGCTTCCACTCTGTGCAGGGAAGTGTATATGATTGCAGAGATTCGGTTCCGACGCTACCGCCTCGATAATATCTACGGTCATATCCTCTGGGTTAGAAGTAGTGAAGCGAACGCGCATGTCTGGCACACTTTGAGCCACTTTACGCAAGAGTTCTGCGAATGATGTGCCATTTTCGGGGCGTTTCCCGTTTGGCAAAAGACCATAGGAATTAACGTTCTGACCCAATAGCGTCACCTCCTTAAAGCCCTTATCATGCAAGTCCTTAACCTCCTTCAAGATACTATCCACATCACGAGAACGCTCTCTACCACGCGTAAATGGAACGATACAATAGTGACAGAAATTATTGCAACCACGCATGATGCTAACAAATCCCGATACACGGTTTCCACCGAAGCGTTGCGGTATTACGTCTCGATAAGTCTCTGTTGTTGATAGTTCAATATCTAATGCGTTGTTCCCATTCTCGCATTGCGCAATCATGTCGGGGAGGTTCAGATAAGAATCAGGACCGCATACTAAGTTAGCAAAATGGTTCTGAATAAGATCGTCCCTAACGCGTTCTGCCATACATCCCAATACACCCAGAATGAGCTTGCGACCCTTCTTCTGCTCTGCATGTAAGGTGTCCAAGCGATGATAAATCTTGTTTTCTGCATTCTCACGAACCGAGCATGTGTTCAAGAAGATAGCGTCTGCTTCATCTTCATTATCGCATACATCGTACCCAGCCATCTTCATTACAGAGGCAACCACTTCAGAGTCTGCCACGTTCATCTGGCATCCGTACGTCTCAATATATAGTTTTTTCATACCTTTCTAACCGATAAAAATCAGCTTGCAAAGATACTAAAAAGATTGCAGATAGTCGAAGAACAGCCTGACTATTTGACCTTTAGAACGGACGAGGATAGGCTTTTTACAAAAGTTACAAAGTCCTTTACGCCCTTTATCGGATATTTTCTGTACCTTTGCAAAGTGATTATTCTCAGCAAAAGAGATTACTTTATAAGGAGTTGCTCATCAGTATCTACATAACACCTTAGCGAGGTATAACATAAAAGGAAACAAACTCCTTACTAACTGATAGCACCCATTCAAGATAATAAACATAAATGGATAAGAATATAAACGACTTTGAAATAATGGCACCCGTTGGCTCTCGTGAGTCATTAGCGGCTGCTATACATGCTGGAGCAAACTCTGTTTACTTCGGAATAGGTAAGTTGAACATGCGTTCCCACTCTGCTAATCACTTCACAATAGACGACCTTAAGGAGATAGCAGAGACTTGCAACGCACAGAACATCAAGACTTATCTAACGGTAAACACAGTTATCTATGGTGAAGACATTACAACGATGCACGAGATTATAGACGCTGCTAAGGATGCAAATATCACTGCTGTCATAGCAAGCGATGTAGCTGTAATGATGTACTGTAGGCAAGTTGGCGTTGAAGTCCACCTCTCCACCCAATTGAATATATCAAATATTGATGCCTTAAAGTTCTATGCGCAGTTTGCAGATGTAGCCGTTTTAGCACGCGAACTGAACATGGATCAGGTAAAGGAGATACACGAACAGATTATAAAACAGAACATCTGTGGTCCTAAAGGACAGCCTATTCGCATAGAGATGTTCTGTCATGGAGCCTTCTGCATGGCTATCTCTGGCAAGTGTTATATGAGTCTTCACGATGCCAACAGATCGGCTAATCGTGGCGAATGTGTGCAGATTTGCCGTCGTAGTTATACTGTGACTGATAACGAGACTGGCAATCAGTTGGAGATAGACAATAAGTATATAATGAGTCCAAAAGACCTTAAGAGCGTTCGATTCATTGATAAGATGATGGATGCAGGAGTACGTGTCTTCAAGATAGAAGGTCGTGCTCGTGGACCCGAATATGTACACACTGTGGTCACTTGTTATCGAGAGGCAATACAGAGCGTATTGGATGGAACCTTCACAGAAGAGAAGAAAGACAAGTGGGATGAACGCTTATCTACCGTCTTCAATCGCAGTTTCTGGGATGGCTACTATCAGGGTCAGAAGATGGGAGAATGGACCAAGGAATATGGTAACAAAGCAACTGAAAAGAAGGTTCTCATCGGTAAGGTGATGAAGTACTTCTCGCGTCTTGGCGTTGCAGAAATAGCCGTTGAAGCCAACACCTTCGCAAAGGGTGACAAGCTACTCATCACTGGTAACACCACTGGAGCTATGTTCCTCAATGCTGAAGAGATACGTTATGACCTCAAACCAGTGGATGTTGCAGAGCAAGGATGGCGTGTTTCTATCCCCGTACCAGATAAGGTAAGACCGAATGATAAGCTGTTTAAACTAATCAAGAGTGCCAAGAATTAAGGAATGAAAGGGCGTTAAGACAAATGTTCTTGATGGTACGTTAAGGATATACAAGGCAACAATACCGATTCTTGGTATAGTAGATTGAAACACATCAAGCCGTTTTACACTTGTCTTAACTCCCCTTTTCTCCTTCACTCCTACCACTCCTTTAAATAAAAGAAACTATGACAATAAACGAAGCGCAAGATGCTGTAATAGAAGAGTTCAGCGACTTCTCCGATTGGATGGACAAGTATCAGATGTTGATCGACCTAGGTAATGACCTTGAGCCATTGGCTGAACAGTATAAAAACGAGCAGAATCTCATAGACGGATGTCAAAGTCGTGTATGGCTCCAATGCGATAATGTCGATGGCAAACTGGTGTTTACAGCTGATTCAGATGCGCTTATCACGAAAGGTATTATCGCTCTTTTGATTCGCGTTCTAAGTCAGCATACCGCACAAGAGATTATAGATTCCGACCTATACTTCATTGATAAGATAGGCTTGAGACAGCATCTTTCACCTACAAGAAGCAATGGTTTGCTGTCAATGGTTACTAAGATCAAAGCCTATGCGGTTGCTTTTAGTATGAAATAAATGCGCAAGTTACGTACAATAGAGATGAGTCGGCTCTCCATTGAGGAGTTTAAAGAAGCCGAGAAGTTGCCTCTCATCGTCGTTCTGGACGATGTGCGGTCATTATATAATGTAGGAAGTGTATTCCGTTCAGCCGATGCCTTTCGTATAGAAGCCATCTATCTATGTGGTATAACGGCTACTCCTCCTAATGCCGAGATACATAAGACGGCTTTAGGAGGTGAAGATTCGGTTGATTGGAAATACTTTGAACGGACAGAAGATGCCGTTGAAGATTTGCATAAGAAGGGTGTTTTCGTTTATAGTGTAGAGCAGGTTGAACATTCAACAAAGCTCCATACGCTCAATCTCAATGCTGAATCGACTACAAACAACAGCCATTATGCCATCATCATGGGCAATGAGGTGAAGGGCGTAAAACAATCTGTTGTAGACATGAGTGATGCTTGCTTGGAGATACCACAGTTCGGAACGAAGCACTCTCTGAATGTTAGTGTGACCGCAGGAATCGTTATCTGGGAGTTTGCAAAGCAACTCTTTACTAAGTAATAAGCCTCATCTATCCAACAAACGACGCTCATCAATAATACTGATAAGCGTCGTTTGTTTTTGTTTTTAGTTTATTTTTATTCTATTATTAGATTATTTTCATCTGCTTTTTAATCTATTTTTAATTTCAAGGAAAAGTTTTCTCCATGATAAAGAAGCTTTTCGGAGTAGATAACTATAGGCTAATTCCCACCAAGGCAATAGTCTTCATATAGACATAAGACTCGCTCAAGAACATAAAACCATGGTAAGGATTTTTCGTACCCCAGCTATTTTTGCAAAGAAAGAAGCGTTTACCATACTGGTCATGGGCTATTCCAACAATCTCCATACAATGGTCGTCAGTTGTTTGAAAGTGCTCAAACGCTTCCTGTCTGTCCTTTTCTGTCCATTGCCGAGCCTCATCATCCAACACTGCATATCCATGTTCAAAGGAGAAGAAGGGCTCTGAGACGTCACCTTCCCAGCACACGGGATGCCCTTTCTTCAGGCTATTTACGATGCAGGAGATGATGTCTTTTGCTGGAATATTTAGGAAGGTATCGTGGAAATAATTATCTGGAACTTCTAAAGGGAAACTCTCATGTAATGGATGATGTAGGAAACTCGTTACCGCTGTGTACTCATCTGGCATACAAACGCTGCGTGCAAACTCGTAAGGAGTGTATCGCACACCAAACATAAAGACCTGTTTAGGCAAAGTTCCGATGCTCTTATCCAAGAGTTCATCAACCTTCTTCGAACGATCAAGACGCCTACAAAGGACATTATAGTCCATATCTGGCTCACTATGATAGGCATCATAATGCTGTAAACCATAATCTTTGATGAGGTCAAGTGTCATTGTACTCATACCGCGAGTGGTGATAGGTCGCTCTAAACGAGCCACTCTCTTCGGTAGAAATTGGCGTTTTCTAGCCTGCTCATATAGGTACATTCGAGCCACATAATCGGCACTTAGGTTGACAGAATCACCTTGTATGATATGCTCAGTCTCAATAGTTGCAAGCATAGCATAGACCCAACAAAGTGAACTAGAGCCTTGATTCTTCACGGGGGAAGTAGGAAGTAAGAGGTCAATGGTGAACTTCTCCTTTGGAAAACTACGTTTTTTTGTCCCTTGTGAACAACTAACAATAAGCAAGGGAAGCATGAATAAATAAAGAATTTTCCTCATTTTACATTTCAATTATTGGTAGTCTGAAGCCTTAGTATTCTATCATCTTTTCCCAAGCAGCAACTACTTCCTTATCTAAAGGAGGGACAGAAGCGGGAATAGAGAACGTCCATACATGGTTTTTCTCCTTCTTTATCTGTTTGAGTTCAGCCTCTGTTATCGTCATTCTATCCGATACATAGAACTCACTCCATACATCAATACGATCGTCAACATCCTCTCCTCGATAACGAGCAAAGAAGGTTTGATGCTTTTGAAAGGCGTTAAGAGCATAATTAGAAAGGTAAGTTTCGCTCTCATCAAATTGTGTCATACGAGCAACGATACCATACATACGCAACTGACTCATGTCTATTTCATGGTTAGGTTGCCCCACTAACTCATCCATCTCGATAGTTGTCAGCAATTCTGTCTGCCCTTTAATCTTCTGTTTGTCATGCGTTATTTTACCGCACTTATCCGCCCATCGATACACATCTCCATTGTTCCTCGTTGAATACTCTTCGCTGTTTATACTCTCAATAAGCGTTTGTCGCTCTAGATTTGGCAGTGACATCCGCACAAAGGTATCGTCTCCATTGGCTTTCGGAGCCTTTCGACGACGCTCACCAAGGAACTTTCTATCAATAAAGGGCGACTTCTTTTTATTGTCAGAGTTGCCTGCTATGGAGTCAGATATGGGTATATAAAACTCCATCATGCCATCTACAAAATAAGAGAGCATGCTATTTGTCGCCTGATAAACACGATAATAACCCTTTAAACGAGTGTATCTCTGCTCTTGCGCATGCACTATTAGAACAAAGAAAACGCCGAGTAAGAGTAGAAATAGTCGTTTGTTACACATAAAATAGAATCATTTTTCAGTCTTAATTCATAATTCATCATTCAAAATCCATCATTATGCTTACCATTGTTAAGCTCTTCTTAAATTGAAAGTAACCCCACGATGTAGGGACAGACGCCCTCGTCTGGACTCCCCACCCAGCCTCCCCTAAGGGGAGGAGTGCCTAATGGGAGCTAGTTAGGATAGGTGTTTTCTCATCCAAGAGAAGCCACATCCAATAGAACTAACAACTTGTCTACCCGTTAACTCGTGTACTTGTCAACTCTACCTAACAACTTGTCTACACGTCAACTCGTGTACTCTTCAACTCGAAGTAATCTCAATTTTGAATTGTGAATTATGCATTTTGAATTAGAGAAAGCCTTATCTTCTCCGCCTTCTTTCCTTCTTCTTCCTATCTTTTGGTTGCTCCTTTACAGGTTGTTGGGGCGTCTTCACAGGTCGACCATCATCTAGTGTGAAGTCGAGCTGTTTGCGTTCTAGGTTCGCTTTAGCCACCTTTATGCGGATAGGATCACCCAGTTGATAAACGTGATGACGGCGTCGCCCTACTAGACAATAGTTCTTTTCATCGAAGTCGTAATAGTCATCATCAAGGTCACGCATTGGTATCATACCCTCGCAATGGTTCTCATCTATCTCTGCATAGATACCGAAGCTCTGGATACCTGATATATGTGCATCGTAACACTCACCGATGTGTTCGCCCATAAACTCAACCATCTTATACTTGATGGAGTCGCGTTCTGCATTCTGTGCAACCAACTCCATATCCGAACAATGCTCACACAACTCTTCATAGTGATCCTTGTTTGCAGAACGACCACCATTCTGGTAACGTGTTATCAAGCGATGCACCATGGTGTCGGGATAGCGACGAATAGGCGAAGTAAAGTGTGTGTAGTAATCAAAAGCTAGTCCGAAGTGCCCAATGTTATGCGTTGTATACTTCGCTTTCATCATCGATCGCAGAGCAATCGTTTGTATCACCTTCTCTTCGCGAGTACCTTGTACCTCATCCATGAGCTTGTTCAACGCACGAGCTGTAGCCCCCTTCGTACTCGAAGACTTAAGTTTATAACCGAACTTAGCGCTGAATTCACGCAGATTCTCAAACTTCTGAGGGTCTGGATTATCGTGAACTCGATAAGGGAGAGTCTTTGCTTTCTTGCCTTTAACGGTCTTTCCAATGCTTTCCGCTACTGTTTTATTAGCAAGGAGCATAAATTCTTCTATCAACTTGTTGGCATCTTTCGATCGTTTGAAGTAACAACGGAGCGGCTTACCAGTGTTATCTACATCGAAATGGAGCTCTTCTGAATCGAACTTAACGCTTCCGCCCTTGAAACGACGTGCTCTAAGAAGTTTTGCCAAGCGGTCTAGTGTTATGATTTCTTCGGCATATTCGCCCTTATAACCATCCTTCCCTGGCTTTGGGGCAGGCTCTCCTGTACCATCAACAACACCATTATCTTCCAGTAATTGCTGTGCCTCTTCATAAGCGTAACGCCTATTAGACTTGATAACAGTGTGTACAATGCGGTAAGCCTTTACATTTGCGTCATTATCAAGATTGAAGATACAACTGAAGGCGAGCTTCTCCTCATTGGGACGCAACGAACAAATGAAATTGCAAAGACGCTCTGGAAGCATTGGTATAGTGCGATCCACAAGGTAAACAGAGGTCGCTCTCTGCTGTGCCTCACGGTCAATTATGTCGCCTTCTTTGACATAATGCGATACATCTGCTATATGTACACCAACTTCCCAAAGCCCTTCCTTCTCTAGTCTTCGGATAGAGAGAGCATCATCAAAGTCCTTTGCATCCTTTGGATCTATCGTACAAGTCCACACGTCACGGAAGTCTTCTCGCTCCTTAAAGTCCTGCTCTGTAATCTCAGCACTTATCTTTTCGGCAGCATCCTCGACACGTTTAGGATACTTATAAGGCAATCCGTATTGTGCAAGAATGGTGTTCATCTCAACGTCATTATCACCAGCTGCACCCAAGACATCGACTACCTCGCCCATAAGGTTCTTGTGGTTTGCGTCAGGCCATTGTGTTATCTTCACCAAAGCACGGTCACCTGTGGTTCCACCACGCAACTTCTTCTTAGGAATTAGTATGTCATGGATAAAGAGATTCTCCAGAGTTACAAGGAAGGCAATGTCCTTCTCCACTCGTAACTTGCCCACGAAGGTGTCTTTCTTGCGCTGCAATATTTCAATGACCATTGCCTCCTTAATATGATTCTGGCGTCTTGCCATGTACTGCACTTTGACATGATCGCCATTTAAAGCAGCCATTGAATTACGTTCGGAGACGAATACAGGAGTGCCACCATCGTCTGGTTGAAAGGTATTCTTTCCATTAGCTTTGCGAATGAAAGTACCTTCTTGCACCTGTCCCTTTGTATTGAGAGTATAGGCACTATCGCCTACCTTTGCAAGAAAGTCGTCCCATGCCATCTCTTCCATCACATCAATTGCTAACATCTTAGCCGGATGTGTCTTTAACTTCAAAGCACGGAATATCTCTTTAAAACTATATGTTTCGTTAGGTTGCGACTGAAAGAAAGAAGTCAACTGTTCGGCTAGTTGCTTCTTAGTTAATCGCTTTCCACCTTTCTTATCTTTCGTCATAAATAATGGAATTAGTATGTTTATATATTCGACAAAGTAACGAAAAAGTTTGTATCTTTGCAAACGTTTGCTAAGATATTTTCGATGAATAAGATATTAATAACAGGTGCTTCAGGCTTCATTGGGTCATTTATAGTAGAAGAGGCAATACGTCAAGGATATGAAACCTGGGCCGCCGTGCGTCGCTCGTCATCGAGAGAGTATTTAAGAGATGAGCGCATTCATTTCATAGAACTAGACTTTTCTTCTGTCGATAAATTGACAGAACAGCTTGCAGGGCACGCCTTCGACTACGTTGTTCACGCTGCTGGTGTGACGAAGTGTTTGCATAAAACAGACTTCTTCCGCATCAATACGGATGGAACAAGCAATCTCGTGAAGGCACTTCAGGCTACTCAACCAGCACTGAAACGCTTTGTCTTCATTTCAAGTCTTAGTATCTTTGGAGCTATCAGAGAACAACAACCTTACAAGGAGATTGAACCTACGGACACTCCAAAGCCTAACACGGCATACGGACAAAGCAAGTTAAAGGCCGAAGCAATGCTCCCCGACGACTTTCCTTATATTATCCTGCGCCCAACAGGGGTATATGGTCCGAGAGAGAAGGATTACTTCTTGATGGCAAAGAGTATCAAGGGGCATTCCGACTTTGCTGTTGGTTACAAGCAACAGGACATCACCTTCGTCTATGTAAGGGATGTTGTGCAGGCTGTCTTCCTATCGCTTGAGCACGGGAAGGCTGGATGTGCATACTTCCTAAGCGATGGTAAGGTTTATCAAAGCACCACTTTCAGCGACTTGATACATGAGGAACTGGGCAAACCATGGTGGATTCGCATTACTGCTCCTATCTGGTTGCTGCGCATTGTGACCTTCTTTGGCGACCTAATAGGGCATATCACGGGTAAAATATCGGCTCTTAACAATGATAAGTATCAGATTCTTAAACAGCGAAACTGGCGTTGTAACATCCAACCAGCTATCGACGAACTGGGCTATCAACCGAAGTATGACCTCAAGAGAGGGGTGAAGGAGACAATTGATTGGTATAAGAAAGAGGGTTGGCTATAGATTAGCTAATTATTATTAGGCTAATAAGCCCTATTGGGCTAATAAGCCTAATGGGGCTAATAAAACCAATAACAACAAACAATGAAACGATTCATAACAAACTTATTTAAGCTAGAGAAGAAACCTGTTAAGGGTCTTATGGCATACGAATGGGTGGTAATGGCTTACTTGGTATTGACACTTATCATCACATTCTTCATGTACACGAGTATCAATAACCCACAAGCTATGATCTACGGGCGCATCCGCATCGTTGCTCTCACGGCTGTTATGTGGCTTGTTTATCGCATTGCACCCTGTCGACTAACACGCTTCACACGTGTAGGAGTGCAAATGGCATTACTCGCATGGTGGTATCCTGATACTTACGAGATCAACCGCCACCTCCCAAACCTTGACCATTTAGCAGCTACATGGGAGCAATCTCTCTTCGGATGTCAGCCTGCTTTGCTCTTTGCAAAGGCTCTTCCAGGGCACATCTTCAGTGAGTTATTCGACATGGGATACGCTGCTTATTATCCAATGATAGCTGCAACCGCCGTTTACTACTTCGGTTGGCATTACAAGGAGTTCAATCGTGCAGCCTTCGTCATTCTCTCTTCGTTCTTTATCTATTATGTTATCTTCATCTTCCTACCAGTCGTTGGTCCTACATTCTACTATAAGGCGATAGGCTTACAACAAGCTGCTGCGGGCGTATTCCCCAACTTGCACGATTATTTCAACCATCATCAAGAGTGCTTACCAAGCCCTGGTTATACTGACGGCATATTCTATCACCTCGTTGAAGACGCTAAGGCGGCAGGCGAAAGACCAACGGCTGCGTTCCCGAGTTCGCATGTTGGCGTGAGCACAGTGTGTATGTTGCTCTTATGGCACGATCGCAACTATCGTCTCTTGGCTGTTCTTGCACCATTCTACATCCTCCTTTGTTGTGCAACTGTATATATTCAAGCACACTATCTCATCGATGCCATCGCTGGCTTCATCACTGCTTGTATCATCTTCGCCATCCTCATGAGACTTTCACGTAACATGATTACAAAGGAGTAAAGACGCTTGACTTAAACCCCTCCCAACCTCCCCCAAGGGGAGGAGTGCCTAACGGGAGCGAACTATGAGAGGCTTTCTTCAAATTAAAGAAAGCCTTTCGTTGATATGAAGAAAGGCTCTTCTCACATCAAGGAAACGCCCTCTTCAAATGGCAAAGAGTATTCTTTAATTAACTACCATAGACTTATTCCCTCCTTTAAGAAGCTCATCAAAAGGCTTTCTATTAGTATTCCAATCCATTAGAAAGGCTTAGAAGACTTTTATACAAGGCTGTACTATCAATTATACAAACGTGTACTATCAATTATACAGGTGTGTATAATCAGTTATACAGGCGTGTATAATCAGTTATACAGGTGTGTATAATTAGTTATACAGACGTGTATAATCCCGTTAATAAAGTATCTTGTGGATACGAGCGATACTATCGAACGAATAAAAGAGATACTATCGAATGATTCAAAGAGAGACTATTAAGGCAATGAAAGGGCTGTAACATCATTCGTGTTACAGCCCTTTATGATTTTAATTAATGCCCATTAGGAACATTAATAACGATAAACAAGTACGGAAGATTACATCCCGACACCCATTCCCATGCCGTTCATCTGCTGGTCGTTCTTCTTTTCTTGGAAGTCGTTAGTTATCTTTGTTTCATGACTCTGGTATTGCTTCTTGGTGTTACCGAAGTTCCATGTAAGTGTGAAGGATACCATCTGGGCAGGAATTGAGATGTTCATACGATTCTCAAAGTCGGCTCCATGACTATACTGATTTATCTTTATCTTACCAGTGAATGGCACGAAATACATCAAACTCAAGTCGAGTTTATCCTTAATAAGGCTCTTTGATAGCGTTGTATTAAACATATTGAAGCCGCTGTTATAGCCTTGTAGAGAATACTTCTTCGTCATTCCACCCACGAACATACTCCATTTCAAATCCCAAGGGAAGGTTTGCTGCACACCGAGGAATGTAGTGGCTTGCCATCCATAGTTATGTGCATTGAGTTGTTCTGATCGAATATCTCCATAGTCAACATTGGCTGTTAGCATCAGACGAGTCTTATTAGTAACGGCGTAATTCATAAACGAACTGAAGTTCGTCCAACGGCTTTTAACGATGTTGCCATACGTGGTATTCAGTATCGAACCATGCATGAATGAGTACTGTTCTATCTGATTATTGGCAAAGTTCTCACCGAGTGTTACGTTGATCATAAACTTCGGTGTGAAGGAGTTGAAGACTACTTTTATGTTGTGACTCTTCTCTACTTGCAAGTCAGGATTACCATAGCTATCGGCGGTCGGGTTGCTTATGTCGTGGTAAGGATTCAGATAACTGATACCTGGGCGACTGATTCGCATAGAATAGTTAACGCCTAAATTCATACCAGCTGATAGGTTGTAAGTAAGGCTGGCAGATGGTACTAAGTTGCCATAGTGCTTCTTGAAGTTGGCACCAGGACCTACTATGAACTTCACGTTCTCCCATGTATGCTCGTAACGAAGCCCCACCTTAGCACCTAACTTACCCATTGTTGCTGCATATTCAGCGTATTCGGCAAGGATGCTCTGCGTGTTCCTATAATTCACACTGTTGTTGGCATTGTAGACATTAGCACCACTTACGATGTCATAAAACTTCGAGTCGGAAGAGTTGCGACGTGCGATAAACTTCAAACCAGTGCTTAAGGTCTGTCCTTTCCCTATCGGTGTGGTATAGTCGACTTGCACTGTATGCTCCGTTCCACGCATCTTCGCCTCTGAATAAAGATCCTTTAATGGAATCGTAACACCCGCTGGTAAGGGATCATAAACACGTAGGTTTGTGTTCTCGGCAGGCGTTGTTGAGAAGAGATAACTCAATGTCAAACTACTTGTGCGAGCCTTATTAAAGAATCGCTGATAGTCTATGCTACCATTAAAGGAGGTGTTCTTATTCTTCATGGTCATCTCGTTACCATACGAGAAACCTGTTCCGTAAGGACCACCAGAGAAGGTTGTCATGGGGTGACCATCGTTCTTCATAGCGAAGGAAGTGAGTCCGATGGATGCACCAATATTGCTCATAGAATCAAGCTCATAGCCCAGACTAAGGTTACCCATGGTGAATGGGATGTGAGTATTGCCCTTTTGACGATAGTCCATACGTGACCCATCACTCGCAGTACGGCTCATCTCGGTCACAGTACCTTTCGACTTTGCTGCGTTATACATGATGTTAGCACTATACGTCAGCTTTCCCTGCTGTCCACTAAGGAACCCAGACGACCGCCAACCCTTGTTTCCTGCAGAGATAGCAAGGTTTCCGTTATATCCATTCATATTAACGGCACTCTTGCCATTAACGCGGTTCATGATGATATTCAGCACTCCGCCTGTTCCTTCAGCATCATATTTAGCACCTGGATTAGTCACTACCTCTATTGATTTAACAGCCGAGGCGGGCATTGACTTGAATATTTGTGAGGGATTGGAAGAGAACATTACGTTCGGTTTACCATCCACATAAACCTTGAAGGAGGACTGTCCATTGACCGAAATATTGTCTTGTCCATCCACAGTTACCATCGAAACCTTACGCAGCATGTCGAGTACTGTGTTCGTCTTAGCGTCATTGTCAGCCTGAACATCATACGACATCTTGTCCGTTTCCATCTTAACAAGTGGCTTCTGTGCCACTACCTCCACACCTTTCAACTGCTTCGTATCATCTTGAACCAGCAGTTGACCTAAGTCGATAACGCCTCCTGTGGCTGTAAGTTGCACCTTTCGGAGAACCTCCTTACGCCCCATAGCAGTGAAAGAAACCAAGAAGTTGCCTTGTCCTGTTACCTGCTGAGAGAACTTACCATCAATAGCTGTAACCGACATAGCCACTGGCTTGTCGCTTTTCTTACCTTTATAAACACGAACAGTAGCGTAGGGTTCCCCCTCATGGGTCAATGAGTCGAGTAGAACTCCCGATATTGTTGAGGTCTGACCATGTACCGCTACAGACATAGTCAATAGTCCAAATGTTACAAATAACTTGTATTTTCTCATATTATTACGTACTAAACGGTACAAAGGTAACAATAAATCACATATAAGGCAAGTATTTCTTACCATAATATTAACCAAAATCCCTGCCCTTCAAGATGATAAGGCAGGGATGAATATAAGTTTAATAAGCTATAAGCTATTGCTCCTTACGCTTGCTTAATGAGCTGAATTGCAAAGCCACCACTCTTTGCCATGTGTAGTTTCAATACACTATCATGGTTCACAACAAGCTGTTCGATGGTCATTGGATAAGGGTTCTTGTCATACTCGGCATCAGGTCCATCCTTATAGATAATAGCCTTATAAGTTGTACCTGGTGCTAGGAAATCGAGTTTAAGACTGATGTCTCTAGCGTTCTCATCGGTCATTCCACCCACAAACCAGTCCTGATTATCACGGTTCTGACGTGCAGTAACGATGTACTTACCAATCTCTGCCATTGGGATAACCGTCTTCTGCCAGTTAGAAGGCATTGCTTCAATGAAGGTGAAGGCTGGTTGATCCTTGTAATTCTCAATCTCGTCAGCAGCCATCTGCCATGGAGTGTAGATGACAACATACTCGGCAAGCTGTTTAGCAAGCGTTGTGTGTGGATGAGTATGCGTATAAACCTGTCCTTCGAGCTTGAAGATACCAGGCGTGAAGTCGATTGGTCCAGCTAATTGACGTGTGAATGGGAGCACACAAAGATGGTAAGGTGGGTTGCCACCAGCGCCATCCCAAGCATTCCACTCTTGTCCTCTCACACCCTCACTAGCGATGAGGTTGGGGTAAGTACGTTGTAGACCAGTTGGCATAGCAGGCTCATGATTGACCACCATGATGTGGTGTCGGGCTGCAGCCTCAATCACTTTGCGATAATGACGCACACCATATTGCGAGTGTTGAAGCTCCTTGTTGTCCATAACCTTATTCACATAGCCTGTCTTAATAGCCTTAATTCCCATCTTCTCATAGAGAGAGAAGGCTGCTTCAAGCTGTTCCTCATAGTTCTTTGCAGCACCACCTGTCTCGTTATGAGCAATCAGTGAGACTCCTTTCGACAATGCGTACTTCTGCAAACCATCGAAGTCATAGTCTGGATAAGGCTTTGTGAAGTTGAATTTATCACCTTCCTTGCCCCAGTCGTTCTCCCATCCATAGTTCCAACCTTCTACTAGTACGCCTTTAAAACCATGCTCGGCAGCAAAGTCGATATAGCGTTTTGTATTCTCAGTTGTGGCTCCATGCTTTGGACCAATACCCCATGTGGCATGTTGCATGTGGTAAGTCCACCACACACCAACGTACTTTCCTGTTGTAATCCACGATGTATCCTTAATCTTACAAGGGTCATTAAGGTTCAACATGACGCGGTTTGTTATCAAACCACCCACATGGTCTTCTACTGATAACATACGCCAAGGAGAGACGAAAGGTGCTTTTGCACGCACCAAGTCGCCATTTGACCATGGTACTAACTCTGCCTTCAATCGCACATAACCCTCTTTTGCCTCTATCGGCTTGACATTTAATGAAGAGTAATCGGTCAGGTTCGCTTCATGTAACATCATATAAAGGTCTGGCTTAGCCTCTATTGTAACAGGTGTACACACCTTCTGCTTCTTACTCAATGGTGCTTTCGTCCAAAGTCCCTCATAGTAATCGGCATCAAAAGGCAATGTCCATGCCTCAGGGTCACCTTTGAAACAGAACTCTGTGAGCTCATCTGTGATAATGAAGTCGCTTAGGTTCTTCTGTTGTGGGAATACATAACGGAAGCCCATACCATCATCAAAGACACGGAAGACAATGGTCAGCTGGCGTTGAAGTCCTTTCTTCTGTGCTAACTTCATCGTCAATTCGTTATAATGATTGCGTACATCATCTTCTTCTCCCCATGGTTGATGCCACGTTTCATCCTTAGTTGCACGTGAGAAACCTATGAGTCGGAAGTCATTAGACAAGTCGCCATCCTTCAACTTCAACCCAAGTGCCGAACGAAGAAGTATCTCCTCTTTCCCACGATTCAATGAGTAATAAGGACGACCCGCATTATCTACACCAGTCGTCAGCGTAATGTTACCTGATGGTGAACTCACCATTGCTTCCTGCTTAGCCACCATTGCCATTGGCAACAGCGATAAACAGACTGCTAAAATGAAGTGTTTTAAAATCTTAGTTTTCATTTATTGAGATATTAATTACCTTATCTTTTTCTATTCAAAGTGCCGATGATAGCCTTTGCTTCATCCATTTTCAGTTGCACAAGGGCATTATATGCTTCCTTAACCTTAGGATTGTTAGGTTCGGCAACACGTGCTTTATACCATTGATAGATAACTTCGAGGTCGGAAACTGTATACTTCACGCCTGTAAACTTCTGCAACATTTCGAGGTACTTGTAGCCATATTCCAATGTAGGCTCTATCGTTGTACCCTCTCCGTAATCGTTCCATGTACTAATCTGAAGGTACTTTAAGCCTGCGTTCTTGGCTGCATCTAGCTGGCGTTGGAACAACTTTCCACCCTCAGCATCGTATGTTGTATAACCATTACTGCCCTCACCTTCTTTATAATAGTCATGGAATCCAGGCATAGCACCACCCACAAAGCACTTATAGTTCTTAGCTATAGCATAGTTCGGATTGGCATTTACCCATGTATAGACGCCTTGCGCATTGTCAGAATAGCTTGTATTATTAACGCTGCTGAGCTTTCCATCTAATACAAGGAACATCGGTTTTGTGGTCAAGATAGAAAAGACACGATACCAATCCTTCGGTGATTCCATCGTAATTGGACCAAAATTGAGCAGAAGTGGACGCCCATCTACCTTCACATAACTATCATCCTTGAAGAATGTCTCTGCCAAATAGCGCATATCCTGACGAGCTGTTCCTACCCTATCAGACGCTCCGTCCAATGTACGATCCTCATAGACGACACTCATCTTGAGCCCTGCTCGCTTCAAAGCACGGAACAATGCCTCTGTATTCGACTTGTGTTGAGCAATAGAATTATCGCTATTTACACCATACCAATCGACCATTACACCATCAAGACCTGCATATTTCATCAACAAACATTGATAGTCTAGCACTGCCTCATCGCCACTTGCATACGGACCAATCTGTGGATAATAGTGCGAAGCAATCTCTCTTTTATCATTACCAACCATCTTGTTAGGGTCACAATTCTTCATTGTCCAGTGATAACCCCACTTACCTGCATTCTGCGGATTGGACGTTGTTGTCTCAAACCATGGCATGTAATGAGCATAAACCTGCATACTATTAGTCTTCTGGACAGCTAATGGCATCACTTGATGCGCCTCTTGCCTTCCATCCACCTTCTTGGGTGCACCCTCATAACTATCTGCACAAGATGTAAATAAGAGTCCAGCAGTAGCTGCTAAAGTAAGTATTGACTTTAAATCCATATCTTTTTATTCATTATCCATTATGTAATAAGTAATACTGAGATACGTTAAAAGTTATCCTGCCCCTCAACATGTATCGTTAAAAAGAGGAACAAAATTAAACAAAAAAATCATTTTCTCTTATCTAAAAATAACTTTTAACTATCTCATAACGCTATTCTCTTAAATGCTTAAAACACTCTCTTATCATGGTTAAAACACTTGATTCTATCGCTAGAAACAACTGATTAAAAGAATAAAGAGATTGTTCTCACTAAGAAAATAATCTATTTTTGTATCCTTTTTAGTTTAATTTATTTCTATTTTTAATCTATTTTTCAATTATAAAGAAACTCTTTTCCATGATAAGGCAATAAGTTTAGACTCATTAATAAGCCTCATTACTCACAAAAAAGAGCCTTTATAAGATAATTAAGAGCATGAAAAAGCTCCATTTATAAGTATATATTACGATAGAAAACCATCTTGCTTTTCATCCTTATTATATACTTATAATGGAGCTTTCAACGCTTTTTACTGTTGTGAACTATAACCTGGATTCTGCTTCAAATTAGGATTCTTGTTCAGTTCCTCTTGTGGGATAGGATAGATACCAGTGTGATGATCGGCTGGATCAGCTGGTTTCTCCCACCATGCTTGATAGTAGGTACCAAAGCGAATGTTGGTTGTTCGACGAAGATTCTCAAATACAAACTCATGCTTCCACTCGGTATCTAAGTCCTCAAGTGTCAATGTTGTAAGATCGTTGAGACCTGCACGTTTGCGAATCTGATTGATATATGTGAGGGCTGTTGGGGTATAGCCGAGGCGGAAATTACACTCTGCTTGCATCATTAAGATTTCTGCATAACGCATAAGAACCCAATCATTATCACGCTCCCAAGAGTCAGTTGCACTCCACTCATACTTATTTAAACGTGCACCAGCATTCTTCGCTGCATCCGTGAAATTGTCTATTTCTTCAGTATAGTTCAATGGTGAACCATCGTCCATCAATACTTCTGAACCATCTTTAGCACTATACTGCTGACCAATTAACAGACATTGGCGACGAACATCCTTCTCATCAAATGAAGAATAAAGCCCTGGCTGTGCACAAATACCATTACCACACCACTGGTAAACACCAGCTGGATCGAAGGCTAACTTCTGATTGTAATGATAGGTCATACTAGCTAAGTAGTTACCAACAGTACCTTGTTTATGGTCATAAGGAATAGAGAAGATAATTTCAGGAGACTTCTCATTTTGGATGGCGAAACTGGCTTTATAGTTAGGAGTTAAGCTATATCCTTGAACCTTACTACATGCATCCAAGCAATCTTGCCAACGCGGAGTTCCTGTGTAAACTTCAGCATTTAGATAGAGACGAGCCAACAAGGTATTAGCCACATTCTGCGTAAACTTAGCATAAGTAGTACCTGATGGAAGTATTGGAAGTATATCCTTAAGCTCCTTCTCTATAAATGCAAAGACATCCTTACGAGGCGAGTTTGCAGGCAACTCCTTCTGTGTGAAGTCGGTCACGATAGGCACATTTCCAAAACAATCAAGCAAGTTGTAGTAGTAATAAGCACGTAGACCGCGTAGCTCAGCCTCAACTTTTTGCTTGTCTTCAGTGCTTAATCCACTTTGTTCTACTTGATGAATAATAGCGTTAATCTTCGATACTCCGGTGAAGTTATAACGCCATACTGAAAGGATGCCCGTGTTCTTTACGTCCCAATTATGACGCTGGAACTGCTGGTAACGACCGCCATCGAACCAGTCAGTACCACGTGTTGGAATACAAGCCTCATCGCTTGAACACTCCTGAGTAAAGAACACGTACTCACAAGTTGGATAACAAATAACACCTGCACCTTCGGGTGTGTTAGCTCCATAACCACGTAATGTGGCATACGCACCACCGACTATAGTAGCCACTTCTGATGATGTCTTTCCATAGTTGTCTTGCGATACTTTATCATAAAGATGTTCGTTTAGATCGGTGCAAGAAGATAGTGCCAAGAGAAGACCTAAGCCTAAGCATGCCTTCTTAGGGAGCATATTTGATATATTGAAATTCAATCGTTTCATAATAGATAGAATCTTTTAAAGTTAGAATTTACGATGAACTTAGAAGCCAACGTTCAATCCGATAGAGAAAGTACGTGGTCGTGGATAACTATTGAAGAAGTCTATACCTGGTGAGTTAAGTACGTTGTCTGGTACACTAACCTCTGGATCAATACCCTTATAACCTGTTATACAGAAGAGATTCTCGCCTGTTACATAGAAACGTAGACGAGTGAGACCTAGCTTCTTGAGGCTGTTCAATGGTAGAGAATAACCTAATGTTATAGCTTGAAGACGGAAGAAATCACCCTTCTCTATGAAGTAATCAGAGAAAGTTGGATTATCAGTTATACCACTAGTCATGAAGTCGTCAAGTGTATTCTGTGATGGGAAACGCGTTGGATCATATAATACCATACGACTAACATTCAGTACTTTCTGTCCGAACATACCATAGGCTGCAACGCTAGCATCGAAGTTCTTCCATGTAGCATTTAGACTTAAACCAATGTTCCACTTAGGCATTGCTGAACCAAGATAACCTTCCTTCACTTTACCATCAGCATCTTTTTCAAGCATATATTTGCCATCTTCAGAGATACCTTGGCAATGTGGTCCCCAGAAAGCACCAGCTGGATAACCTTCTTTAATTACTTGTGAATAGATGTTAGACATACCACGTACACTATGCAAAGGTCCTGCCTGCAAACCAACAGCTTGATATTGATCATTTGACAACTTGGTTATCTCTTGCTTATTATACGACAGAGACATGTTTGCATCAAGTGTCCAATCCTTTGTACGAACAGCTTTGTAACCTAGAGTTAACTCAAATCCTTTGTTCACTAAGTCACCAACATTAGCTAACATAGTACCAACGAGATATGGAGGTTGTGGCACTGGATAGGTCCAAAGAAGGTCTGATGTCTTTTTATAGTACAATTCTAAAGTACCATTCAACTTATTGAATACAGAGAAGTCAACACCTAGGTTCCATTGAGCAGTAGATTCCCACTTAAGATCAGGGTTAGGGTTTTGAATCTGTGTGTAGGAGTTCTTCCATGTATTAGTTGCTCCATCGTAATAAGCAGAACCTGCTGCCGAAAGAATAGAGAGCGACTTATATTCACCAATACCATTCTGGTTACCAGTTACACCAAAGCCTGCACGAAGTTTCAAATTGTCTAACCATTCACGAGTTGATGCCATAAAAGGCTCTTCAGAGATACGCCATGCAAACGAAACAGAGGGGAATACACCCCATTTATGGTTCTCACCGAAACGTGAAGAACCATCACGACGTAAGGTTGCTGTAAGCATGTAACGATCAAGAAGACTATAATTAACACGTCCAAAGAACGATATTAGCTTAGAACCTCCTTTATAAGAACCGGCGTCACCTTGCCTATAATCACTACCAGCACCTAGGTTATTATAACCGAAAGCATCAGAGTCATAACCAGAACGAGTAGCACTGAAACCCTCATAGATATTATCAAGATAAGAGTAACCACCCATCAGATTTAAGTGGTGAATATCAGCAAACTTCTTATCATAAGTTAGGTAAAGTTCAAGCTGCTTATTGGTATAATCATCATAAAGACGTTGACCCCAACCTTTCTCACTCTGCCCTTCCATGCGCGCATAAGTTGGTTTATAAAGACCTGACTTAACGGAATTAAACTCATAAGAAGTATTCATTGTCGCAGAGAGACCATCGATAATCTGTAATTCAGCTTTCATATATCCAAGGAAGCGATGACGCTTTCGGTCCTCTGTACGATGATTATTTAATTCAACTGGATTCTCCGTGTTTGTACCATTCAATTGGGCGTAGGTTCCATCTGAATTATATACAGGGAACGTAGGTTGAAGATTAATCATTCGCTCGAATATTCGACTATCGATTGGATGCCAACTATCGAAGTTTGTATTGATACCTTCATCTAGTCTTAGATGTCCATTAAGCCCTGTTTGATATGCAGACAATGAACCTGCAAGCCTGTTCATAGTGTTAGTTTTGATTACACCTTCATTATTATTATAGGTGAAACTAGCACGATATCCATGATTTTTCTTCGATGATGAGAAGTTGATATTATGACTATGTGAGACAGCTGTACGCATTAATTCATCCTGCCAATCAGTGCTAGCTCCAAAGTCCAAAGCACTCATATTACCAGTAGAACGTACATAGCTTCGCCATTGATTAGCCGATAATACATCTAGTTTGCGAGCTGCTGAAGCAAAGGCAACATAGCCATTATATTGGATAGTATTTACTTCTGTATCTGTTCCTTGACGATTAGTTGTAATGATGATAACACCATTTGCACCACGAGAACCATATATTGCTGCCGCTGATGCATCCTTGAGAATGTCCATACTAACAATCTCTGACGATTGAACAGAGTTGATATCAACACCAGGAATACCATCAACTACAACCAAAGGACCATTGCTTGCAGACAAAGATGTACCGCCACGTAAGCGAATTGATGCTCCTGATTCTACAGCACCAGAACTTTGTACGATAGAAAGACCTGCTACTTTACCTTGTAATAATTGTTCTGTAGAGGTAATAACACCTTGTTTCATGTCCTTAGAACTAACAGATGCTATAGCACCAGTTAGGTCGCTCTTACGCATCTTACCATAACCAACGCCAACAACAGTCACCTCATCAAGTTTCTTAGCATCCTCTTCCAATACAACCTTCAAGTCTTTTGCGGCTTGAACCTTACGTGTTGTATACCCAATATAGGATACTTCGAGCATGTCACCTTGCTTACATTCAATACTAAACTTACCATCAAGGTCAGTTATAGCACCTACTTTACCACCTACAACACTTACAGAAGCACCGATAAGTGGCTCTTTCTCTGAATCGACAACACTACCACTAACTGTGATATTTTGTGCCGATACATTGCTACAGAACAACATCATCATAAAGAGGATGAGCCCCAATAGTTTATTTTGAAATGTTAGTTTCATAGAATTTAATGCTTTTATGGATTGATAAAGATAGGAGAGAATCCCTCTCCCATCACCTTATTTAATCAGCTACAACAAGTGGTATAGTTGATTCAACAACCACTCTATCATGCTGTTCCTTGATAGTTAATTTCAATTCAGATGCTTTAACGCCTTCTAACTCCTTATTAAGATCAAGTGTTACCTCACGCTTGTCACGAACACCAGACATAGTTCCTGTAAGAGTCTTAGAGCCTGCTACGATTGTATACTTTAAATCTCCAGATGTTCGTTCATTGTATTCACGGGTCAAAGTAAGGATATCCTTTGCACTTACTCGTGTAGGGAAATAAGAGAACATAGGGTCTGGATAAGGTGCAGCAGAACCTGCCTTTTGCTTTTGATCACCACTATTTACACCCCACTGATTAGCTCCATTAGCATCTTTAATCACCTTAATTATAATATAATTCATGTTTTCAAGTTGGAAACTAGCCTTCTGATCAGGATCAGCAAGGATTGTTGGCTTATCAGCTTGACCTGCATCTTGAGGGTTATAAGCATAATACTCACTAGGTATTCCAACGTTCCAAGCATAGAGACCATTAGAGAGTTTCTTCAAACCAGCCTTCTTTAATACAGCAGGACGCCATACATCAAGTGTTTGTTGCACGGTCCAATCATTTAAAGCTGAGTGTACACCAAATTGAACGAAATCAGCATCTTTAGCCAACTCTGTCAATGTCTTATCACCTAACTTATACACATCAGGGTTGAAAAGGACTGTCAATGGCTCATCCAAAGTGAACTTTTCTGTTAAACCAGTAGACTTCTTACCACTAAAGAAGGTTATACCTGCACCTGACTTCTTGAAGTTTGCAAACTCTAAACGGCTGTCGGGAGCAGCAAAAACACCTGACCATAGACTTCCATCTTTCGTCTTCAAGCGTTGCCAAAAGCCTGGCCATTCAGCGTCTTCGAACTTTGATACATCACAATGGAAGTATTGTGTTGGTATCATTGTCTTCTTATAAATGTTGTTACCAACGTACTCCAATTTGGCAAAATCCGAAGAGTTACCACCATGACCAGCATCTGGCTCTGTTGGTTGCCATGCCCATAAATAGAGATCAACCCCTTCTTGAAAGCCCACATCTGTCATATCATAATAGAACGTAACTTCCTCATCTGCAGTGAAGACTGCTGGTACTGTCCAACACTTAGGAGCCGTACTTAATTCCGTACCTTGACCAAATAAAACCAAAGGGAACAAGCACATCAATGCTAAAAATATCTTTTTCATAGCCAAATCACTTTACAGCTTGCGTTAAATTATACGTATATGAAACAAAAGACTGTCCGTTTGTCTTACGAGTCAAACGATATTCAAGAGTCTTAGTATTACCCGGTACAGCTGTTACCGTGAGAGATGTTTCTGCTTTACCATCGTTAAGAATCAGATTACTAGCTGTATTGTCACTCTTTGTGAAGTTATAATCCATCTTCCACGTACCGCTGGTTGGCAGTAGTGCAGGTGCATTACCTTCAACAGAGAAAGTGGTTGCATTACCCGCTTCATCTTGGTTAAGATTAATAACAAACGTGTCAAAGTCGAGTAGATTTGTTAGTGTCTTTGTTCGCGCGTTAGTTTCATCAGTCTGCATAACTGAGTTCACAACCCACTTACTACCAATCTTCTCGGTCAGTGTAATGGGTGCTGTATAACTGCCATCATCAACTGTTGAGCATCCTAGGAACGTCATCGTTGAAGATAGTAGTAACACTGCACCAAGCAAATTACTTGTGATTTTCCTCATAGTGAACCATGTTTTTAGTTATTTAAAATATATTCTTTTGTTCTTATTCTTTATTCGCAAAGATAGTGATGATTTCACATTTAATAAATAAAACTGCTTATTATATAAACAGAAAATGATTTTATCAATTATCAACAAGCTGATTATCAAGTATTATCAATTATCTTTTTCGTTGGTAAATATAATCAAAATATTAGGCTTATAATGCCTTTATAATAAAGAAGTAACTATTTTTCAACTACAAAATAAGCTTTTTAAAACATTCAAATAGGAACTAATAGCACTTACACTAAACCTCTTTAAGCATAAGACTATGCTCTTTAGAAGTATTGTGAAAGCACCATTACAATAAAAGAAAAGCCTACTATATCTTCATGATATAGCCTTCAAACTTATCATTGTCTATGTGAGAACGATTCTTGACACGTGTTTTATAAGTATTAATGGTATGAACTGAGTAATTAAGGAATGTTGCTATACGTTCAGAGTCAGTAATTCCTAAACGAATAAGAGCGAAGATTCGCATCTCTGTTGTGAGCTGTTTCGGATCAAGACACTTACTATCCGGATCATCAAAAAGCTCATTGTATTTCTCGATGAAATGTGGGAAAAGCTTCAAAAAAGTCTCATCAAAATCAACGAACATCGACTTTCTTTCTGCTATCAATTCACTCTCTTTGAGTGACGAACGCAAGTCTTCAATTCGGCGAGTCATGAGTTTTCTATCAATGGTACGATAGAGTTTCTCTACCTTATTAATATATTCTGAGTTAATGTAGAATGATCTCCCAATATACTCATCCTTTATTTTGTTTACTTCTTCCAACTGGTTGTTCTTAGTCTCAAGTTGTTTGTTACGTCGATCGATAATTACTTGCGCTTTCTTTAGCTCCATCATTTGCTTACGAATATACCACCACGCCACGAAAAGTCCAATAACAAAAAGGATAAATACCACAGCTGCCACTGCTATTGCATTCCTTTGCCCCTGCATAATATTATATCTATCCCGCTCAATGATGGGCAGAATACTACTTACCTCTATCACTCTCTGTCGTGCCCCATAGAAATTTGCATTCGAAAGTGACTGTCTGACGTATTCAGTTGCATGTTGTATATCACCTTCTTTATAAAGAAGTCTTGCCAAAGTACACAATGCTGTGGTTTCTCTTACAACTCCTTTATTATCATAAATGGCTGCTTGTGCAAGATATTTAATAGCTTTGTTTAAATCCTTTTGGTACAGATAAAGCCATCCAAGACATGAGGTAACAATAGCTTTACTATGTACATCGCCCCCTTTCTGCTCCATATATTGATTAAAGTAATCAAGGGAAGCTGCAAAATTATGCTCCTTCATTTCTTTTATTCCTACCGCATAATACCACTCTGGAGAGTCTTTTTGAATATAATGAAGCAACGAATCAGTATAAACACTACCTTGTTTGATGTATTGACTTTGGTAAGGTTCGGTCTTAGTATAGTCTGAGACATCATAATACAAGCGTGATGCCATCTTAAAATAAAGCTTTCTAGATTGCTGATTGGTTCCTTCAAGACGAATTGTAGCCAACTCATTGAACGCTTCAGTATATAATCCAGCCGAAAGAAGACAGAAGACAATATCACAGCGAGCCTCTAATTCATAATCACAATTCCGTTCTTTAAGAGCTTGTGAGAGTAAATGATTCGCATAAACATAAGCTGAATCGTACTGATAAGATGAATATTGATCAAACAACATACGATTGATTTTAAACTTATCAGCCTGTGATGCTGTTTTCAAATTGCGTTTCAAAGCCTTTATCTCATCAAGTTTTCTTTGCTCATAGACGCTCTTTTGAGATAAACTCGCATCCAACTTATTTAATTCTTCAGACCATTTTCCATCAGAGGCTGAACTTATCAGCGGTAAAGAAAACAGCACACATAATAGATATAGTCTTATTGATGTATTCATCTTAGGTATTCTTTATTAGTAAACCAATAAAAGACATGTCTTTTTATAGCCCACAAATATAAAGATTTTATTAGACAGTAACAAAATTATTGACGCCTTTTTCTAATCTAATTCTTCACTCCTCTCCTTCCTTATAATAATAGGTGTAAATGCTAAAAAAACTTCAATTACAAAGATTATAAGCCTTAATAATAATAATAACAACTCATTATCAACCATTTACATACCATTATCACTCTCTTGAGTACAAATGATTTATTTGTTTCAAAACGTCCAATAAATTATCTTATAACAAGACTTTATACCAATAACAAGGCTTATAATTTACTTTCTTATAATGTATTTTAAATATACTGATTATCAGTTACTTAATAAAATAACCTCCTTTTAATTACCTTATAACCTTTATATTTATAGAAGCACAGCCTTATATAGGCTTTGAGCTTGCGCTTTTTATTGTAATTTTGCCTACAGAAACGATTAGACTAATTTACTCATAAATAAGGTTTTCATGATTTCATAGGTTTAAGTTTATCGTAAGAATAGGTCGAAAGAATTGTAAGTAAAAGTTAGGTTTTGTGTTATTTGAAACACTTCGTTGTGATATTTGGTATATATGTATTTGTTATTTGGGTAATTTTAAATAATGAAATTTTAATTAAACTCACATCACTTTTTAATTAAGCAAAATGGAGTTTGTCGGGAGACAAGCTCCTTTTTGTTTTCCCTCACTTTAGGTTTTATTATCCACATAAGACTCTTCTCCATTCCATATAACGCTTTCTTCCATAACAAGAGAGGCTCTCCTTCATTATAAGAGAGCACTTCTTACATTAGAAGAGAGGCTCTCTTACAATCAACATAAGTGTTTCGAACATCAGAGAAAGGATGATACTATATAAAAAGCGAGAATATCTCATATAAAAGGTAAGACCTTTTTGAGAAACTCTCGCTTAAATCAATAATAACAAGATAAGTTCTTTGTATATCGTAAGGAAAAGATTCCTTTCTTTATTTCACTTCAGCTGTTACAGGACTATTGATTCCCTTCATGGAGGTAAGGAAAGCCTTGGCTGAACCAAACTTTAAGCGCATATCGAGACGAACAGGAATGTGATTCTTATCGTCTGTAACGTAGAAACTTGCTATGTCACGCCACTTTCCATCATCGTATTCCCAATAAGTAAGTTTCAAACAACGATACTTATGACCATTATCCGCCTTTACATCTTCCTTACCATTATATATAATACGTGCAGGATCACGGCTGTTTCCATCTACGATAGGGAAGTTTACAACCTCACCTTTCTTCCAACTCTCAGGATTAAAACTCCTAGCACGAAGGAAAATACTCATCATATCAAAGCAACAATCATCATAAGTGCGTTCTATCCACTTATGTTTCCCTTCACTATTGATACGATGCTGGAGAAGATGACACTTACCATTAGGATAAGAATAGAATACTTCATCCACCGTATAACGCTTTCCCTCTCTTGCGCCCTTGCGATAGTACAATGGTGCCATCTGCTTTGAGTTATAAGCAAGGAGCGTATCACGTAATACAAAGTAATTATCGAGCTTACCATTGCCACGCGTTGTCAACGATGCACGATAAGCCGGTGTACCTTTATAATTAGACGAGACTGTGTACCAGGAAGCCGTTCCTGCCTTTACCCAAATAAACTTCCAATTGTAATAGAGATTGTAAGTTAGATATTCTCCACTGCTGAATGCTGTGTTACGAAACGTGCATTGAGCCGAGACGCGCAGGCTAAGAACAGCCAAGAGACAAACTATATAAATCTTAAAGTGTTTCATCTTAACCAGTTTAAAAGTTCAATTCATATTATATATATTCTTTATTTCTTTTATTGAAAGATAAAGAATGATTTAGTATGATGGGCTGTGGATTGGTGCAGAACTTATCTTCTCTTTTCTTGTTAGATTGCTTATCAACTTGAGAAAGATACTTATTAAAAAGTTATTCGTACTTCTTTTGATTGATACTCAACCTTTATTATGAGTTATCCACACTTTCCACAAGTGGTGCAAAGATAATAAGTTTATATCTTTTTACACTGATAACTTGTGTAAAACTTATCTAAAATGCCGTTAATAACTATGTGGATATCCACTAAGAAGGGGATCTCTACTGAGGGATGTGGATATCCACAGGGTTATAAAAGGGTTATGAAATGTGTTTTCAACATAGTTTTCAACAGTTTTGTGGATAACTTTTCCTACTTATGAGGATTGTGTTTTTAGAAAGATGAGATACGAGGGATTGCTTTTATATACAATCATTCGGGCAAATCAGAATAGCTGACTTGCCCGAATGATAGGTGTAATGAATAAATAAAATAGCTTTTTAAAGGTCGTCGATAAGAGCTGTACTCTTTGCATAGGCCGTACTTCTTGCTTCAAAGAAGTCGGTTTTCACCATATTAGCATTCGAGTATTGCCCCACCCACTTCATGTTTTCTGGTTCTTTCTGATTGTCTGGATAGAGGAAACCAAAGCCCAATCCTGACCAACGAAGGTTACCGAGATAACGAATGTAATCTGATACCATCTGCGAGTTTAGACCCTGCACATCATTTCCAATAACGTATTGTCCCCATGCTATCTCTTGACGTACTCCCTCGCGCATCATATCCTCGTAAACCTTTACCTTTTCTTCGGTGAACATATCAGGTTCCTCCTTCTTTAATTCAAGGATTATGCTTCTGAAGAGCCAGAGATGCGTGTTTTCGTCCCTATTGATGTATCGAATCTCTTGAGCAGAACCTGACATCTTACCATTTCTACTGAGATTATAGAAGAACATAAAGCCGCTATAGAAGTAGATACCTTCGAGGATGAAGTTAGCAATTAAAGTCTTCATCAAGCTGAATTTATCGCGCTTCTCATGGAATTCATTGTAACAATCACCGATGAATTTATTGCGATTTAGCAAGTGTTCGTCCGTTTTCCACTGATAGAGAATGTCGTTTCTTTCCTCTGGAGAGCAGATAGTATCAAGCATATAACTATAACTCTGACTGTGTATGCACTCCTGAAATGCCTGTATATGAAGGCATAGATTCACCTCGTTGGCAGTAATATACTCACTAACAGTTGGCAAGTTATTACTTTGCAAAGAATCGAGGAATACCAAGAAACTAAGAATCTTATCGTATGCTGTTCGTTCGGCTTTATCCAATCGAGGATAATCCTTGAAGTCTTGCGAAAGATTAATCTCTTCGGGAATCCAAAAGTTATTCATTGCCTGACGATACCAATCACTAACCCACGAATACTTCATGTTGTTGAAGTCATTCAGATTGGTTGTATTACCGCCGATCATGCGTCTTAAACGCAAATCCACATCCCCTGAAGGGTTAAACAGGGTGTTTCGTTTTAGTTTATCTTCCATTGCTTTGAGAAGTTATGAATACTTCTTTTTTCTTTATCTATCATTAATAAATACATTTGTCTTCACTCCCTTTCATTCCTTTTCAACCCTACTTACTCCTAAAATATGTAATACTTTTTCATTGATTGATTATACCTTTCAGATGAAACGAACGTACTTTTCATTAAAAACGGAGGTACATTTTACCAAAAACGGATATACGTTTTACTAAAAATGGATATACGTTTTATTAAAAACGAATATACGTTTTTTCTCAATCGATTATACTTTTCATAACACGTTAGCTATTAGACAGTTACAACTGATGGTTGTTTATGACATAAATGCTTGTTTTTATGATGAGAATCATCCGTTAGATACAAATTAAATGTAAGTTATTTTCGGAAAGTTAAGATGCACAACTCTCACATTCCTCCACCTCTAATGACTTACTTCTAACGTAATAAATCGTCTTTACTCCGCTCTTCCAAGCCAATAAGTACAGGTCGAGCACCTGGCGCATGGTGAAGTCGTTGGTGATATATAGGTTCATGCTCTGCGCTTGGTCAATATGACGCTGGCGAACACCAGAAGCCTTTATGCTCCACTTCTGGTTGATTAGATATGCACTCTTATACATCCAGTAAGTTTCGTCAGATAGTTCTGGAGCAACGCGAGGGAGCATACTTCCTTTCTTTTCCTCTAAGAAGAATCGCTTCATAATAGGGTCTAATCCAGCCGTAGTTCCTGCAATGATACTGGTGCTACTGGTTGGTGCAACAGCCAATAGATAAGCATTGCGCATACCCTGTAAAGCCACTGTTTTGCGCACTTCTTTCCACTCATCGCTATCGTAACCACGCTTGTCAAAGTATAGACCTGTTTGCCAGTCGCTACCCTCAAAGTACTGATAACTGCCCTTCTCTTTGGCTAAATTAGAGCTGGCAAGTATCGCCGAACGATTGATAGTTTCGAACACTTTGTCCATAAATTGTAGGTGTTCTTCACTCTCCCACTTTATTCTTCTCTTAGCCAAAGCATGGTGATAACCGCTGATTCCGAGCCCTATTGAGCGATACTTCTGATTAGTTATTTCTGCATAAGGAACGGGATAGAAGTTAAGACTTATCACATTGTCTAAGGCACGAACTATCGTTGCTACCTTCTCTCTCATCTGTTCTTCATCCTCCAAAGGAAGGCGACCTAGAGAAAGACTGGCTAGATTACAAACGACGAACTCACCCGGTTTGGTGGTTGTGACAACAATCGTTTCTCCGTCCTTCGTTTCGATAGTCTTCGATACAGTCTCTATAGGTGCCATGTTCTGCGCAATCTCTGTGCAGAGATTAGAACAGTATATCATGCCCTTGTGGTGATTAGGGTTTGCACGGTTAACTGTATCTCGATTGAATGTGAATGGAGTACCCGTCTCGACTGCAGAACGTAGAACCAATCGGATGATATCTTTGATACTTATCACACGACGCGTGAGTCTTTGGTCGTTGACACAATCGAGATACTTGCGTTCCCACTCCTCTCCGTAACAATCTTCAAGACAATATCCTTTGATGCGCATGATCTCATTTGGACAGAAAAGATACCAATTCTGATCCAAATTCTCATCCGCCATCTTCCAGAAAAGGTCAGGATAACAAACAGCCGGGAAGATGTCATGTGCTTTCATGCGATCGTCTCCGTTATTCGTGCGAAGTTGTAAGAACTCTGGTAAGTCCTTATGCCATACATCCAAGTAAACCGCTACTGCACCTTGACGCATACCCAACTGATCTACCGCAACTGCTGTGTCATTAACAAGTCTCATCCAACGAATTACACCACCAGCAACGCCTTTGAATCCTCTGATATTACCTCCCGTGGCACGCACCTTACCAAAGTACATACCCATACCACCGCCGAATTTGCTTACTTGTGAGAAGTTATCCAAACTGCGATAAATACCATCAAGGCTGTCAGGAACGGTGTCGATGAAGCAACTTGATAGCTGATGATTAGGCTTGCGAGCGTTCGAAAGCGTTGGAGTTGCCATAGTAACTTCTAATTTACTAAGCATGTCATAGATGCGATGAACCCACATGAGGCGGTTCTCTTTCTGCTCTGGCATGGCAAGATGAAGGGCTATACCGAGATACATCTCCTGTACTCTCTCAATGGCTTTACCCGCATAGTTCTTAATGACATAACGCTTTAGAAGAAGATCCAAACCCGAATAGTTCAATAGTTTGTTACGCTCTTCTTTGATAAAGGTAGCCGCTTCATTGATTTCCTCTTCAGTATAGTTCTGTAGGATATATTCACCATATAGACCTTCGGAAGTCATGTATTTCAACTTATTGTAGAAACCATCTATTCCAATTTCATCTTCCTGTTTCTTTATCTTCTGTTCAGCCCTATATGATAAGATGCGAGCCGATATCATCTCCCATGCAGGAGCTTCAGGAGTGGTCAATTCTACGGCAGCTTTGATAAGAGTGTCTATAGCTTCTTTATGCGACATACCTGGTTTGCAAAGGTTAGCAAACTTCTCTTGAAGAGTCACCATACTATATACACGCTCTCGATACTCACGTGCCACGTCTTGCAGAACAGTGGTTAATTCGGTATCATCAGCCATTCGAGCGATATCATTGATAGCCTTTCTCTGCTCGTTGCGTTGGTATCTAAAGAGGATGAAGTTCTTTGCTTCATCATAATGACCATGCATCATGAGATGCTTCTCCACTTGGTTTTGAATCTCTTCAACGGTTCTTTGGTCTGGATTATCAATGATAATCTGTTCAACCTCAGCCACCATTGCGGCTATCTCTTCGTCCTTTATGGTCTTACCAGTGCTGATAAAACTCTTCTTAATGGCTATCGCTATCTTGTTATTATTATATCTTTCCGATTCGCCATTACGCTTTATTATATCCATTGAATCTATTTATAAGTTTTCTATTTTAATCTACTTTTAATCGAATGAACAACGAGTATGTTCTTAATAAACAATTATTTATCAAATAGTTATAATTAATTTGCCATTTTGATATAGGCAAAGTTACCAAAAAAAAACGATAGCGTGTTGTCTATAATGTATAATTTTCAAGTCTTATAGAGTTTTAATAGTTATCTATTTAATGTGTTTCTCGATACTTAAAAAGTTGTTTTTTAAAGCCAATCTATGGCTTGTTTTTATTCTTTATATTGTTGCTTATTGAAGATGTAATTACTTGTCTCCTTTTAATAATGTGCTTCCTTTATTTCTATTAATGCCTGTGTGTAATCGAGATAGAACTTCCCTAAATTGAAGAATACTTCTTCTTATTCTAATAAATAAACTAAAAGAAGAAAGAAAATAGGCAAGAAGAAATATAATAATAGATTAATTTATAAATTAAGAAAGGTTCTCCTCTACCCTATTCGAATGTTCTTAA